>NZ_LSGP01000025.1:0-300000 GCF_001611555.1 Anaerosporomusa subterranea | reverse complement strand
TCTTTTATTTAGAGCATGGTAAGGCAGTGCTCTCTGATATGAGTGGTCAGCCAGCAAAGGCGTTTGAGTTCTAAGCATATAGTAAAATGCCTTCCGAGGGATTAACCCTGGGAAGGCATTTTATCTTTATTCGGGGAATAGGAGTTAGCATCCTCTTGTTAGGCTTTGCGGAAAAACTTCTTGAAACTGTATTTGCCGTTTTTCATGTCGTCCAATATCGTATACACCACCGGCACAACGACCAAGGTTAAGATGGTTGATGTGATCAATCCGCCAATAATGGCGTGCGCCATCGGCGCGCGGGCTTCCGCGCCGGGGCCGATGCCTAAGGCAAGCGGGAGCATGCCGAAAATCATCGCGGCTGTTGTCATAATGATCGGTCGCATGCGGTGCACCGCCGCGTCAACCAGAGCCTGGTTGCGCTCGACGCCTTGAGCGCGGCGCTGCTTGGCGAAGTCGATCAGCAGGATCGCGTTCTTGGTTACCAGTCCCATCAGCATGATAATGCCGATTAGCGACATGATGCTGAGCTCACTGCCCATCATCAGGAGACCGCCGATTGCACCAATGACAGACAACGGCAAAGCAAGCATGATGGACAGCGGATCGATATAGCTTTCAAATTGCGCTGCCAGCACGAAGAAGATAAACAGCACCGCAATTGTCAACGCCATAACCATGCTGCTAAACGCATCACTCATCGACTTGGCTTGGCCAGTGGCGACAAAGCCATAGCCCTCCGGCATAGTTACGGCAGCAATCTTTTGGTTAAACTCTTTATTGAATTCACCTAGCGATATTCCGCTTAAATTTGCCGAAATCGTAATCTGCTGCTGATTATCATAGCGTTTAATCTGAGCCGGGCTTGTCGCATAAACGGTATCGGTTACCTGCGATAGCGGAACCATTACCGTTTGCCCGGTTTTACTGCCTGTAGTACCAGACAGATAGACGCTATTGACGTCAGCTAAGCTGCGGCGGGAATTCGGGTCGAGAATGACCCGGACATCATAGGAGTCATCGCCTTCTTTATACTGGGTAGCAATTTTACCGTTGAACATGGTCTGCAATGTGTCGGCAATGCTTGCCGCCGAAATGCTCAGGTCAGCCGCCCGATCGCGGTTTACCACAAGCTGTGCGTCAGGATTGCCGGCTTCATAGCTCGAAGCGATGTCGACAGTTCCCGGAACACTGGCGACGGCAGCCTGGACTTGTTCGGAAATTTCGGCCAGCGTCTCCAGCTCTTGTCCCTGGATAACCAGCGACACTGGCTTACCGCTGCTCAAACCAGAATTCTTCGAGACGCTGATTTCGGCGCCGGCAATATCCCGGTAGCGTTGACGGAGGTCTTCAATAATCGCGTTATCGCTGACAGAACGCTCGCTCTTCGCTGAAAGCTGCGTAAAAATCGTGATCTCACGCGAATTTGCCACACTATAGGTCAGCTTAACTTCAGGAACAGCCTGCGCTATTTGGATCATTTCGTCAGCCATTGCGGCTGACGCCTGTACACTCATGCCTGGATCAACCGTTGCTTTAATGCTAATCTCGCTATGATCGGCATCTGGTATAAAGGTCGAGCCTAAGAACGGGATGAGTGTTAGGCTGGCAATAAACAACACTGCGGCTGTCAGCATGACTTTACGGCGATGGCTGAGCGCTTTGCGCAAGAATTCACCATACTTTGCCGTTATTTCATCAAACTTCCGGTTCCAGCTAAGCCAGGCCCGCCCCAACCGGCTGTCATCGTGGATCTCAGAATGGTTAAGATATTTCGCTGATAACATCGGCGTAAGGGTGAAGGCGACGAACAGGGAAACCAGCACACTAGCAGCTACAGTGACGCCAAATTCTTTGAAAAACTGGCCGACAATACCATTCATCATGCCGACCGGCAGGAAAACGGCGACTAAGGTGAAGGTGGTCGCCATAACGGCAAGACCAATCTCTGCGGTTCCTTCGAGTGCGGCGGTGGTCTTATCCTTGCCCATCGCCAAATGGCGGACAATATTCTCGATAACGACAATCGCGTCATCAATCAAGAGACCGACTGCCAGAGAAAGCGCTAGAAGCGACATGGTATTGAGCGTAAAACCGAGTGCTTTCATTGCCAGAAAGGACGTGATGACTGAAACGGGAATCGTTATACCGCTAATGATGGTGCTTCGCCAGTTGCCCAGAAACAGGAAGACGATGGCAACGGCTAGGAAACCACCCACGATCAGGTTAAACAGAACATCATCGACTGATTCCCGGATATTTTTCGAATTGTCCCGGACAACGACCAGATCGACTCCAGACGGCAGTTCCTTCTGGATGGAGTCTAATTGCTTCTTGACATTGTCAACCACCTGGACTGTGTTGCTGCCAGACTGTTTCATGATGTCAAGCCCCAGGGCCGGCTTGCCGTTCAGCTTGGTAACGACAGCGACGTCTTCTGTCGTGTCTTTGACAGAGGCAATATTTTTGACGTAAAGCTGAACGCCATCGCGTTGGCCGACCGGCAGATTAAGAAACTGTTGACTGGATGTCACGCTGCCCACTGCCCGCAGGTCGGTTTCCCGCTGACCGTCAGTTACTTTACCGCCAGGAGAATCAATATTCTCACTGCGCAGGTTATTTAAAACTTCCGGAATAGTGATCCCGTATGCCGACATCTGGCCGCCATCCAACTGAATTTGGATTTCCCGGTCAAGCCCGCCCTGGACATCGACTGAGGCGACGCCATTGACGGTTTTTATCCGTTTGGTCAGGATATCTTCAGCGAATATCGTCAGCTCCCGCTGACTCATATCTCCGGTAAGCGCAATCGACATGACCGGAGTATCTGAAGGATCAAACCGGGAAATGATTGGCGCTTTCGCATCGTCCGGCAATTCTGCCTGCAGGCTGCCGAGCTTGTCGCGTACATTTTGGGCTGCGGCATCTGCGTTGGTATCTGACGTAAACTGAATGACTGTTGTTGATATCCCTTCGCTGGCCGTGGACGTGACGTGCTCGACGCCGGCGACTACGTTGACTGCTTCCTCAACCTTAAGCGTGACCTTCGACTCGACTTGCTCGGGAGATGCGCCAGGGTAAACAACGGTTACCGCGACGACAGGGATTTCGACGCTCGGATATTCGTCCACATTCAAGGACATGTAACTCGCCAAGCCTAAAACGACCAGCGCCAAAATCATAACTGTAGCAAATACCGGACGCTTGATACTAATCTCAGTAAGTTTCATGACCTTCTCCTTAATTTATCTCTATTGCGCGACCCGCACAGCATCGCCGTCTTTGAGCCGGCTTGTATTCGTCGTGACAACCTGTTGTCCCGGCTCTAGGCCTGCCTTCACTGCGATGGCGGTTTCCATCATGTCGCCGATTTCAATTTGGCGGCGGACTGCTTTATCGCCTTCCAGGGTGAAGACATAATATAAACCTTGCTTTTGGACGACTGCCGATTGCGGAATGGTCAGGATTTGCGCACTTGAGCCTGTTGACAGCGCCACTTTGGCAAACATGCCTGGTTTCAGCTCGCCGGCGCTGTTGTCGATTTTAATTTTTGTCCGGAACATCCGGCTTACCGAGCCTGCTTCCGGGTTCATCACCTCTACGGTTCCAGCAAACACTGTATCTGGATAGGAGTCGACACTAACACTGGCTGTTTGGCCGATCTTCACTTTTCCTAAATCTTTCTGTTCGACATTGATTACCGCGTATACCTGATTGATATCCTGTACTACCATCAGCGCTGCTCCGGGGGAAACCACTTGACCGACGGTAGCTGTTCGATTGGCGATAACACCGTCGACAGGGGAGCTAATCACACCATAGCTGTACTGCTGCTGCGTGCTGCTTTGATTCGCCGTGGCGCTCGATAAATCGGCTTCTGCGGTTTTCAGCTTGACTTTGGCATTATCCAGCTGCTGCTCAGAAACCGCGCCCTTATCATACAGGATTTGATAACGGTTAAAGTCGTTCAGCGCCAACTCATAGCTGGCCTGCGCTTTCCGCACGCTGTCGCCAGCCTGACGGACAGAGTTTGCGAGCTCAATTGCTTCCAGCTTTATTAGCGGGTCGCCGACGTTGACTTGCTGGCCTTCCTGCACGAGAACCTGCTCAATCCGCCCGGAAATTTTAGCGCCTATTGTCGCCGAAATTTGTCCTTCGAGCGTTCCATTGAAATTCAGGCTTGGTACGATGTCCACGTATTGCGCTGCCGCGACCTTAACGCTTAGTGCAGTGTCAGCCGCTTTGGTCTGGGTTTTGTCGCCAGCCAGGACCCCGCTGCGCCAAACGATTGTAATCCCAATCAATAAAATGACGGGAATTAACCACTTTTTTGATTTCCAGTTCATCATTGAGTAAAGTCCTCCTCTATAGCAAGCGATAATGTACTTACTTGGTAAAACATACCTACCGGTCGGTATGTTGCGGTTGTGCTAATGCTGTTAAATATCCAGCATCCCTGAAACTGTTCCCATCATTCTCTGACGTACAACCGGAGACTGAAAATGACTGCCTAGTGAATTCTGCCCATTGACTAGCGAGAGGATGACGGCAGCCAGTGCGAAACTATCAAAGCCGCTCTTCAACTCCCCTTTTTCCATGGCGCGCTGAATCTTTTGCGACAAGGATTCGCATACTATCAGACTGTTTTGTTCAATTCGTTGTTTGATATCGGGAAACTTACTCATGACCTCAATCACGAAATGTGCGTAGTCAAGAGTGCAGCTTTCTGTCACCTGCAATAGATCTTTGAAATAGTTTTCTACAGACCGTTCTACTATCAGTGAGTGGAGTACAGTCTTGATCGTGTTCTGTTCACTGAAGATATCCCTGTATGTTGCTTCAAACCGGTCAACGAGGAGATGAAGCGACACATGCAGCAAATCATCTTTACTGGAGAAATAATGATAAATTCCCCCCTTAGTAATACCTACCTCATTAGCAACATCGATGAGGGAGACCGACTTGTAACCGCGCATTAAAAATAAACGCAATGCGGCGATTATGATATTCTCTTTAGTCATTTCTTCACCTTCAGCACAACGAATTTGCTTCGTACCTACCAGTCGGTATGTGGCTATTATCGCTGAAAGGCGTCTGAATGTCAACGGATAGTTGAGTCAATTAATCCAGGATTTAACAAGCATGCTTATAGAATCGCTGCGCGCCTTGCGCGAATTGTGCGGATTAGTTGAAAGTCTAGTGCTTGGAACTCAATTGCACGATATTTGCCTGGAATCGCCCTTTGCTTATACTATAATTATTAGATAAATAAATTATTGATGGCATAGGTGGAAAAGGTGGTAACGCGTATTTACTACTGGAAGTAGAAGAAACAGCGTTAATTGATGCGCCTTGCCATATTGCGCGTCTAGTTTTATCAGTAACATCGATTTAATCGCGATTAGAACGATTAGAATGACAATGGTGCAAATTGTAAATACGCTAAATGAAAGACCAGGGAACCGTTATACACTGCGGTTCCTGGTCTTTTATACTGGTTGCACGAAAGACGTTCAATTACGGAAGGTAAGGTGATTATACGGGGATTGTTTTAGAGACTCCTCGAGATTCCTTAATATTCGCGGCAACTGTATTAATTTATCCGATAGATGGAATACTTGGAGTATCGGGGTTAAAGGAGGCATATTCATGCACGTCTTATTAGGTATTGACGTGGGGTCAGTAAGTATCAACATTGCTGCTCTTGACGAATTTAAAAAAGTAATTGATACGTTATATATACGTACCCAAGGGAATCCAATTAAAGCAGTGCAAAACGGTTTGCGCCTTATTCGAGAGCGGAATCCAGATATAAAGGTAAAGGGGGTTGGCACTACTGGAAGCGGTCGTAATCTGATGGGTGTAATAGTAGGAGCGGACAGCGTTAAGAATGAAATCACTGCCCATGCGGTGGCTGCTATGCATACTACGCCTGAAGTACAAACAGTATTAGAAATTGGTGGACAAGACTCTAAAATTATCATCCTCCGCGATGGCGTAGTCATTGATTTTGCTATGAACACCGTCTGCGCCGCTGGTACCGGGTCGTTTTTGGACCAGCAAGCTGCCCGTCTTAATATCTCTATTGAAGATTTCGGCGATATCGCGTTACAGTCACAGACTCCAGTCCGAATTGCAGGCCGTTGTGCGGTGTTTGCTGAATCTGACATGATTCATAAGCAGCAGACCGGACACAGCATTCCAGATATTCTCAACGGGTTGTGTCACGCTTTATCACGGAACTACCTCAATAATGTCGGTAAAGGTAAAAAAATTCAAAGCCCCGTTCTTTTTCAAGGCGGAGTAGCGGCTAACAAAGGCATGCAAAGAGCTTTCGAAGAAGCATTGGGGTGTCCGATTGTTATTCCAGCTTACCACGATGTTATGGGAGCGATTGGCGCGGCTTTGTTGGCAGGAGAACAAGTTAGTCAGAGAAACCACACTAATTTTCGGGGGTTCGATGTGGTCGATTTGACATATGTGCCTAATAGTTTTGAGTGTAATGGTTGCGCCAATATGTGTGAAGTTATTGACCTTAAGGTAAACGATAGGACGGTAGCTCGCTGGGGTGACCAGTGCGGAAAATGGAGTAATAGTATAGTCGTTGCCTAGAGCAGGAGAGAAGAGAAGGTTGATGTATTTTGTCAGTTCGAATTGGACTACCACGAGGCCTGTTATATTATCAGTATGGAACAGTTTGGGAGAAATTTCTGCATGAGCTCGGGGCAGAGGTAGTAATTTCTGGCGATACTACGAAAGCAACATTAGATCATGGGAGCGTGTTAGATGAGGTCTGTTTGCCGGTTAAAGTATACTTCGGACATGTATGTGATTTATATAAGGAAGTCGATTATTTGTTTTCACCACGGTTGATTAGCGTTTCAGCAAGGCAATATACTTGTCCGAAAATAATTGGCATGACAGATATGCTGCGCAGCAATTTCAAGAAACTCCCGCCAATTATCGATACAAACGTAAATCTACGCCAAAATCAATACAGTCTTTATCAGGCGATAGTTAGCCTAGGCCGTACCTTAGGGAGAGGTCCAATTCCCAGTCTATATGCATGGTATTCCGCATCTAAGTACCAGAAACAGCAGAGGATTTCATACAAGGATGAACCTGACCAGCAACGTATTGGGCTGATCGGCCATCCATACATTCTCAATGATCGTCAGATTAGCATGAATGTTATTAACAAACTGCGCAAATTTGGTTGTGTTGTTGAAACACCTGAGGATGTAAGCTGTCATCAGTCTACTGCTGCCGTTAAAGATTGGAAAAGAATATTTTGGTCCTCATCTCATCATATGGCAGGGGCCGCATTAGTCTTAATGCAGCGGCCAAGGCCAGTTGATGGGATAATATTTATTACTTCTTTTTCATGCGGGCCTGACACCTTAATTGGCGAACTGATTAATCGGCGCGCCCAATCGCTCAATATTCCTTTTATGCTGTTAACAATAGATGAACACACCGCTGAAGCGGGTTTTATCACAAGGCTGGAGGCTTTTACCGACATGCTGAGCCGGAGGAAGAAACCATGATTATTTCCTTTCCCCATATGGGGAATTTAAGTGTTGTATTGAAGACGCTATTTTCTGGCCTTGGTTGTGAAGTATTAACACCTCCACCCATTTCCAAAAGATCAATAGAGCTAGGTATCAAATACTCCCCAGAGGCGGTATGTCTGCCATTTAAAATTACCTTAGGGAATTATATTGAAGCTCTCGATCAGGGTGCAAATACAATTGTTACTTGTGGTGGGGTTGGCCCCTGCCGGTTGGGCTACTATGCGGAAGTACAAAGATGTATTCTCCAGGAACTTGGCTACCAATTCGAAATGATTGTTATTGAACCAAATCTTGCTAGTGTTTGGAAGAATCTGCGAAGGGTTGCTCCTAAGCATAGCTTGCGGGAGATTTACTCTACGATGCGCTTGGTTTTGGCAAAAATGAATGCCCTCGACAACGTTCAGCGAAAGGTGCAGATTATACGTCCACGTGAAATGAAGAAAGGCGAGTCAGACGTGCTATGGAATAATGCTATTGGTGAGATCGATGATGCTAGCACCATGGTTACATTAAGAAATGCATGGCATGGCGCAGAACGTAATCTAGACACGGTTAAACTGAAATCTAGTATTAGGCCGCTACGAATTGGTGTTGTTGGGGAAATCTTTGTCATGCTTGAGCCTTCTATTAACCTGGATTTAGCTAGGCGTTTAGGACACATGGGTGTAGAGGTAGATACCACGATGTATTTAAGTGACTACGTTAACGGACATCTGTTCCGAAAGAGTAAGTACCTTGAAATGTATAAGCGCCTTGCTAACCTAGCACAACCATATCTTGGCCATTACGTTGGCGGTCATGCTCTAAAAAGTATTGCCCACACAATCAGTATGAGACAAGAAAACTATGATGGTATCATTCATGTATTTCCATTCACCTGTATGCCTGAAGTTGTTGCGAAAAATATATTGCCTAAAGTTAGTGAAGATACTGGTATCCCCATATTGTCTATTGCCTTTGATGAACAATCTGGGGAAGCCGGGCTGGTAACTAGGTTAGAAGCTTTTGTCGACTTATTGCAATACCGCCGTTTGCGAAATGCTAGTGAGTGGGATTGCTAAACGAGGTACAGCATCTTACTCTAATGTTGGTGCAACCGGAAGTCCCCACAAATTGGATTTGAAGTATGAGAATCAAACACGATTAGACTGAAATAATAACTGTAGCGTGCCATCTTCTCCTCACGGTATGATTCGACAGCTTTAAGAAGCAATGTAGCAGGCACACCCGGTTATGCAAAGCACTAGGACCAGGAAGGAACAGTTGTCCGTAATTCAGCAGCATGAAGTATGCTTTTGGTCGGTCAAGCTAAGTCCTGGGCAGATGTCCAGGACTTTCATCATGAGGACGGAGGAAGATTAATGAAGGCAACAGGCTTTTGTATAGGTGCGTCCCGTGTCGGTTGGGTAACGTTAGAGAAGACATCAAGAGGGAATATCCGACTCATTAAGGGAATGACGGAAGAACACTACGGCAAAGTACAACAGTTCTTTGAGCGCTTTTTAGTCAGCGACGACATCGCTAGTCTGGGAAAAGTCGCCGTGACTGGACGCAAGTATAAGGATGATGTGGGTCTGACAACTATCTCCGAACCCGAAGCAGTTGAGGTTGCCTATAACTTTCTTTCACCCCAATATCCTAATTGCGACACCATTTTATCGGCAGGCGGGGAAACGTTTCTTGCATATAAGCTCGACCGGGGCCGAATTATCGATATTGTTACAGGAAACAAATGTGCATCAGGAACAGGCGAATTCTTTTTACAACAGATTAATCGCATGGACCTTACACTATTTGATGCGATGAACATTGCAGATTTTCAAAACCCGAGAAAAATTGCCGGAAGGTGCTCTGTGTTTTGCAAAAGCGATTGCACCCACGCTCTTAATAAAGGGGAACCCAAGGGGCAAATCGTCGCAGGTCTTTGCCAGATGATGGCGGACAAGATTTATGAACTGGCAGAGAAATGCCAGGCCCAGAGAATGCTTCTCATAGGCGGCACGTCAAGTAATAATCACATGGTCGGCTATTTGAATCAAATGCTCAAAGGCAGTCAGGAACTATACGTTCCCTCGGAAGCCATCTATTTTGAGGCTCTGGGTTCAGCACTCTGGTGCCTTAACAATGAGACCGAGGTTATCAATGATGGCAGAGTCTTTTTTCCTAGTTCCACTAAAAGGCAGTCTTTTTCGACACTGCCTACACTGAGCATTAATACAGGAAACGTAGTGTTTAAGGAATGCATCTCCGGTGTACCTCGGTATAAGGATAAGTGCATCGTCGGGCTCGATGTGGGTTCTACGACAACCAAAGCAATTGTGATGCGTCAGGAAGATAACGCCATTCTCGCGTCTGTCTATTTGCGCACCAAGGGGGATCCTGTAGCTGCGTCGCAAGCTTGTTACAAGGCGCTCAGTAAGCAAATAACAGTACCAGTTACCATTGTAGGTCTAGGAGTTACAGGCTCGGGAAGGCAGATTAGCGGTCTTCACGCTCAGACCGAAGGTGTAATCAATGAAATCATCGCCCATGCAACCGGGGCTTTGTACTTTGACCCTGAAGTAGACACGATCTTTGAAATCGGCGGACAGGATGCGAAGTATACGTATATTAGTCAAGCCGTACCCCTCGATTATGCCATGAATGAAGCCTGTTCTGCAGGGACGGGTTCGTTCCTTGAGGAAGCGGCGAAAGAAACGCTCGGTATTAGCACAGAGGAAATCGCCGATATAGCACTCCGAAGCACTCAACCATTGAATTTTAGTGACCAATGTTCGGCGTTTATCAGTAGCGACATAAAGACAGCAATTCAAGAGGGATTACCAAGTGAAGACATCGTTGCCGGGCTTGTATATTCAGTCTGTCAAAACTACATGAACCGTGTAAAAGGCAATCGACCGGTCGGCAAAAAAGTCTTCATGCAAGGTGGGGTCTGCTATAACAAGGCTGTACCAACCGCAATGGCAACATTGCTTGGAAAAGAGATTGTCGTCCCGCCGCAGCCTGGCTTGATGGGAGCCTTTGGTGTAGCTTTGGAAATCAGGAATCGGCTTCAAGCCGGGATTATGCAAGAACAGATGTTTGATTTAAGAGAACTGTCTCGAAAGGAAATGAAATGCCAGTCAACTTTTATTTGCAATGGCGGCTCAGAACAGTGCGACAGAAAATGCGCCATTAGCCTGTTCGAAATGAACAGCAAGAGTTATCCTTTTGGCGGAGCTTGCAACAAATACGCCAATCTGAGAAAGAAGGGCGCACCCGACAAGGGGGAAGATTTTGTCGCAATACGAGAGTCGATGGTATTTCCGCCGCATTCGTCGCAGGTTCATATACCGAAAGAACGAGGTTCCCGCGGTACAGTAGGTATGGTAAAATCCTTGCTGATAAATTCACTTTATCCACTCTATTCAAATTTCTTCAGTCAGCTAGGCTATGATATCGTTCTATCGGAGACCCCAAACAAAGAGGGCATGAAAATGACCGGAGCATCATTCTGCTACCCAGTAGAAATGAGCCACGGGTTATTAGCCAATTTGTTATCCCAAAAAGTAGATTATATCTTTCTTCCCCATGTATCTGGCGTGCCTGTGGAGAACGGCATAGATTCAAGTGTTACCTGTCCGCTTGTTCAAGGAGAGCCCTACTACTTAAAGTCCGCTTTTTCTGAACTTGAAGGTAAGCGGGTTTTGACCCCGGTTTTAGACTTCTCGAAAGGATATGATTCGTTAGGTAAGGATTTTGTCAGTATTGGCAGTTCATTAGGGGTTCGCGCGAAAGATAGCATGCGGGCATATAAGACTGCGGTTGAAAGTCAAGGACGATATATTGCCGAAGCGAAACAATTAGGGCAAAAGGCAATCGAGACACTCATAAAGGCTCCAAGCCGTTTAGGGGTAGTCATCTTTGGAAGACCGTATAACGCGTTATCCAAGGTGGCTAACATGGGCGCCCCCCGCAAATTCGCATCGAGAGGTCATCTTGTTATCCCATGGGACTTCCTGCCCTTCGAGCAAGAGAAGCCTGCCCTAAAGATGTACTGGGGAATGGGACAGATGTTGTTGAAGACGGCAAAGTATATTAAATCCTCAGATCAACTTTTCGGGGTATTCATTACGAATTTCGGCTGTGGGCCGGACGCGTTTATTATCTCGCAACTCCGTGAGATTATGGGTGATAAGCCTTTACTGATACTAGAGTTAGACAGCCATACGGCAGATGCGGGAGTAGAAACGAGAATAGAGGCTTTTCTTGATATCGTCCAGAGATACCGGGCATCCCACAACCAGACTACTGTACAACCTGAACCACAGTACCGGCAGGCTGTTGGCTACGTCGCAAGCAAGAAATATTACATCACTGACTCCGCAGGAAAGTCACACAGACTCAATGATGATTCCGTTGAGATAGTCGTTCCCTCAATGGGGGCGATTGGTTCGCGGTTACTTGCAGCGAGTTTTCAGTACGCTGGTTATAACGCGACTTACCTCGAACCTGCTACATCAACCGATTTAGCGACTGGACGCTCTAACGCAACTTGTAAGGAGTGTCTGCCATACATTATTGTCTGCGGAAGCATCTTGAATGATATAGCAAGGCGGCAAAAGGAAGACCCGAATAAAGTTCTAGTGTATTTTATGGCAGACAGTTCTGGACCCTGTCGGTTCGGACAATATCACGTCCAATTAGAGCAATGCATTCGTCAAAAGCAAATTAAAAATGTAGCCATCCTAACGCTTACATCAGATAACGGTTACAGCGGTTTGGATTCGAGATTCTTTTTCCGGGCTTGGCAGGCGATCGTCATTTCCGATGTGATGATGGAAGCGGAGAATACTCTCTTGGCGCTTGCCAAAGACAAGAAACATGCGGCGGATGTCATGAAAACGGCTAGTGATATGGTTTTTGACTCGGTGGCGACTATGCCATGGCGGAGTCTTAGACAGACGCTGACCTCAGTTGCAGAACTTTTTAGAGACATTCCCCTTGTAAAGAGTAAAGATGAGGTTCCGAAGGTTTCTTTACTTGGAGAGATATTTGTTCGCAACGATGAATTTTCTCGGCAAAACCTGATTCGCTGGTTCAGTGATAGCGGAATCATGGTAAAGATCGCGCCAAATGAGGAGTTCATCTATTTCTGTGATTTTCTGCTCCAAAATTCACTATATCATGTAACATTGCCTTTTGCTCAGAAAGCAGAATTGTTTTTAGCAGGCATAGCTAAACGTTATGCGGAGCGAAGTATAAAGAACGTTTTTGCGCAATCTGGACTTGTAGAGAATGAGCTAATCAACATAAGACATACGGTTGGGATAAGTGAAAGTGTGCTTTCTCCGCGGTTTACGGCTGGAGAATCTGTTCTTACAGTTGGGAGTGCGTTAGAGCAGAATGGCAAAGTGGATGGAATCATTTCCATCGGTCCTTTCGGCTGTTTGGCATGCCGAGTATCGGATGCAATACTGAGTAGCACATTGCGTCAGAAATCGGGCGAAGATTGGCGCAGTCTAGTCCCTGCACCGTCTAGGGAAAATACTCCTTATATGGGATTAGAGACTGACGGCAATCCACATTCTATGCTGACTGAGGCGAAACTGGAGATGTTCAGCGCGCAGGTTCGCAAGCACTTCGATAACGCAAATAAAAGCGAATAGCTTCAAGCACAAGAAAAGGGGCATAGAAAAACCGCCTGCCGGGCGGTGGATGGCCTATAACTGATTTCTTATTAGAGGGAGAGCCGCATCCGCGAAGTCGTGTCTAAACGATTCACCTCAGAGTAAACCATGATAAGTCGGCTGCGGCTCCTAATATAGGATTAACTGCGCAATGGAGATTTATAGCCGGATTATTAGCCTATCAGAGTGACCCTATATTTCTCCACGTACTCTCAACTAGAAGAATAGACGCCAGTGCATTTGATTTATCCTTTGTATAAAGATACGCGTCTAATTGCTCGAAACCGTCTTCTATATCTTTTATATAGTCATGATCTATGTCCACTTGCATAAGTGGTTTTATTTTTTTCCATGCTTTTTTTGCGTCTTCGAGATTTGTTTCTGCATTAGACCAATCTTCACTTCGGATGCTAGTTTCAACTTGCATTAAATATTTTGAAAAGCCGGTGCGGTTATCAAGTGGCTTTGTTATTAACGCACAGGACGCAGTAAACAATACACTGCCAACCAAAAAAATAGAAATAACGCTTCGTTTGATTAGTCCTTTGTTTGTATTATATAACATGATTTGTCTCCTTGTAGATCAACATATAGATTTCCCTTAGTGTCCAGTTGTGCCAATGAAACCTCATTTACATCACTAATATTTTGTTTCTCTAATTGATGATGTAGCCAGGCTTTGGTCAGGTTGAGAGAGCGAAGAGAATCTTTCAATAAAACACCATCTATAATCAGGTTTATCGGAAGCCCGTCATATTGCGGTGAGATATTCAGATCGCCAGGCGTAACGGGTTGTTTTTGAAATTTTTTCTGTACACTAATCTTGCCCCCCGGTTCAAACAAAGCAGACTGGACATCTGATATATTGAATACTCCCATGGTTCGAAGTTCAGACAAGAGATGCTCGATGGGAATGCGAATTTGGTTTAAATTATTTTCAAGAATTTTTCCGTTTTCAATCACAACTGTAGGTTCACCATCTACTAGATTACGAAGCTTTACATTATGCATGCTTAAGTAGGCCAGTAATATTGCTAGTACTGCCCAAGTAGCTAACCCTGCCAATGTAGACATGAGACTTTCATTCACCTGTACTGACAAGGTAGAGGCGATAGAGCCAATGGTGATACCAACGACGTAGTCAAAAAATGTTAACTGAGCAACCTGCTGTTTACCCATGAGCCGCACAAGCACCAATAAAATAAAAAACGAAATGATTGATCGTATTATCACTACGAGTGTAATTGGCAATTACTCGGCCTCCCCGCTCCTTGTTTACCCCAACTTTTGCTAGTAGTTTCGACAGGCCGGTAGTTCATTATTCATGATTGTTCTGCATTAAATCCGAAACTGGAGCAATAATAATAAGCGGGAAGGAGGGAATCTGGATGACAGTTGCTTCTCAGGTCAAGAAAACGCTAGCCACTTTAAAAGGCAATCAGGGCACTTTACGATTATACGAAATGCAGACAAGGGATGAAGAAACCAGGTTAATATACAATGAGGCGCTGGAAGCTACAGGAATAATAATAGACGATCTGGAGAAAAGACTGCAGATTTTAGAACAGCAGGAGCCACAATATAAAGGCAACTAGTCAGGAGATAGACAATGCAGGAATGGATTGAAATAGTACTTAGATCGACTTCTTTATTTATTATAGTGCTACTCGCAACTAGACTAATGGGAAAAAGAAATATCGTCCGAATAACGCCTTTTCGCTTTGTAAGTTATATCGTCACTGCAGTGATTGCTGCATTACTCTCTGTAAATCTAATTACGAATTTTGCTTTCGGGTTGCTTGCACTAAGTGTTTGGGTACTGCTTCCTATTGCATTAGATTATTTATCGCTAAAAAGCAAGATGATTCATGACCTGATTAATGGGAAGGAAACCGTCTTAATCAAGCATGGGAAAATTATGGAACAGAGTCTTCTTCAAACACGGTTAACAGGGGAAGAGCTACTGCGAGAGCTTCGCTCGAAAAATGCATTTAATCTAGCAGATGTAGAATTTGCTGTAATGGAAGATACAGGAGACATTAATGTATTGATGAAATCCCACAAACAGCCTGTATCCTCCTATGCTTTAGGAAAGAAAGTAGCGCCACAGGCGGAACCACAGACAATTATTCTTGATGGTACCATATTAAACGAGCCCCTGTTTTCTTTGGGGTTAAATAAAGAATGGCTAGGGATACAGTTAGAAAGCACGGGTGTCTCGCTGGATAATGTCTTTATTGGACAGGTGGATTCGTCTGGGGATTTGTATTTGGACCTTTTTGATGACTCTGTAGAACTGCCACAACCTAAGGTTAAGGAAATGCTTTATGCAAATTTTGAGAAAGCTCAAGCTGACCTCATGAGCTTTGCGCTGGAAACACAGAATGAAACAGCTAAGAAAATGTATTTTCAACATGCCGAAACAGTAAAGAAACTTACGGAAAAGCTTAAACCATACTTATTGCGATAGAAGGTGATTCGGCTGTCAAGTAGTAAGAGGAAGAATTTAAATCCGGTACAGCAGCAGTACCAAGACTTTGCTCGTGCTAGGGAACCGCAGCGTCCTATAGTAGCCAATTGCATTCGGGCTTTTATTGCAGGAGGCATTATCTGTACCATTGGCCAGGGAATACAGCTGTTTTTCATGACCTATTTCAACTTTGATGAAAAGACAGCGGGAGATCCTACGGTTGCGGTTATCATTCTGATTTCAGTGATACTTACCAACCTAGGTATCTATGATCATATTGCGCAATGGGGCGGCGCCGGTACGGCCGTTCCGGTTACAGGATTCGCCAATACCATCGCTTCAGCTTCGCTTGACCACAAAAGTGAAGGTTTTGTACTAGGCGTCGGCGGCAACATGTTCAAGATCGCTGGGCCGGTTATTGTATATGGCGTGTTCTCCGCTTTTGTAGTTGCTATTGCAAGTGTACTTATTCAGTCGTTAGGTGGTATGTAAATGCTGCAAGGTCATCAAACTTGGCTGTTTGAATCTAAACCCGTTATCATTGGTTCTGCGGCAATCGGCGGACCTTTCGAGGCTCAGGGAAACCTGGCAAAGGACTTCGACCTGCTTCATGACGATATATGGCTTGGTCAGGATAGCTATGAAAAAGCGGAGAAGAAGCTCTTAGAACAGGCTTGTGAGACTGCGATTAAAAAAGCTGGACTCAAAAAAGAGGATGTCCAGTTTTTCCTCAGCGGCGATCTAATAAACCAGATTATCCCCAGCAGCTTTACTGCGCGTACATTGTCGGTTCCATTCTTAGGCATTTATGGAGCATGCTCCAGTTCGATAGAAGGTCTTTCTTTAGCCTCCCTTATTGTTAATAGTAAATTTGCTGAGAATGCATTGGTGGGAACCTCCAGTCATAACGCAGCTAGTGAAAAACAATACAGATATCCTACCGAATATGGCGCCCAAAAACCGCCAACTGCACAGTGGACTGTCACAGGTGCAGGCGCTGCGGTTGTTGCTCAGCAAGGAGAGGGACCGCATGTAGTCGCTTCAACTATTGGACGCGTAATTGACATGGGGCTTTCTGACCCCTTTAATATGGGGGCAGCCATGGCTCCGGCTGCAGTTGATACGATAGAAGCCCATTTTAGAGATTTGAACATCGCCCCATCTTATTATGACCTGATTGCGACTGGAGATTTAGGCAAGGTAGGTCACCGCATCGCCGGCGATCTGCTTACAAAGCATGGACTTACTATCCCGGTAGAGAAATTGACGGATTGCGGGATTCTGATGTATAAAGAAAACCAACCCGTTTTCGCAGGAGCAAGTGGCTGCGCTTGTGTTGCCACAACTACCTTTGGACATTTGCTAAATCGTATGCGAAGAGGAGAACTAAATCGAATGCTCATCATCGCTACCGGCGCTTTGCTCTCTCCCATGTCGTACCAGCAAAAGGAAACCATACCGTGTGTCGCCCATGCGGTGGCAATAGAGAGGTAATAAGGAGGCTTACGTTTGGATAAGTTCATATGGGCATTTATTGTTGGTGGAACTATATGCGTAATCGGCCAACTCCTCATGGATGGGCTAAAACTAACGCCTGCCCATACGATGGTTACGCTAGTCGTGTCTGGAGCAATTTTAGGAGGACTTGGTTTATACGATCCGTTAGTTAAGTTTGCTGGTGCTGGCGCCTCAGTTCCGATAAGCAGCTTTGGCAACCAATTGGTAAAGGGCGCTCTCCAGGAGGCGGAAAGGACCGGGCTGGTTGGGGTGTTAACCGGTATTTTTAAAATCACCAGTGCAGGCATCTCCGCAGCGATTATTTTCGGATTTTTATCAGCCTTGCTATTTAAGCCAAAAGGTTAAATCTGTAGAGCACTGTGAAGGAGGTGAAAAAGTATGACAGTAGGTACTCAAATGACCCAGGCTATCGCAACTGTGCAGAATGCTGCAGCCACGATGAAGACGTTTTCATTGGAGACTCAGGATCAGCAGGCAAAGCAAACATTTCAGCAATTAGCAAGCACTCTTGACGATGCAGTTGTTACACTACAGAAACGAGAAAAGTACGTTCAAAAGCAGGAACCTCAATACAAACAGTAATAAAGCATAGGATGATCCTCATTGGGAAGACGACCTTAGGTGATTTAAGGTCGTCTTCCCCAATTTGTACGGATTAATTGAAGTTGCTCAATTATTTGCCAGAACTCCGAACTCTAGTGTATACTTTTTTAAATAGGAATGCTGGGTAAAAAACGAACTAGACTGTATAGGTTGAATTTCCGCATGAGATTGGTCGAAATTTATCTGCAGTAAGTAAAGGTGATTTTAAATGGACAAAATTGTGGATGTCACAGGCGGAAAAGGCGGTAGCGCTTATTTACTACTGGGAGAGGAAAAAACTGCGTTAGTTGATTGCGGCATGGCATATTGCGCGTCTACTCTTATCAGTAACATCAAGCAAGCGCTCAATAACAAGATATTAAATTACATCCTGATCAGCCATTCTCATTATGACCATATTGGCGCTATACCTTATATAAAAGAAGAATGGCCTGCTAGCCAGGTACTAGGCGCGGAGCATGCTAAACGAACTTTTACTAGGCCAAACGCGTTAATCGCGATTAGAAGACTTAGTGAGGAAGCTGCAAAAATTTATGGCGCCGATGATATAAAAAAATATGATGATGAGTTATTGAAAGTGGATACGATCATTCGTGATGGAGATATCGTGGATCTGGGCGGCGTCAGCGTAAAAGTGATAGAAACGCCAGGTCATACAAAGTGTTCATTATCCTTTTGGGTGAATAATGAAACCCTGTTTCCCAGCGAATCGACTGGATATATGAGCCAGTCCGGCAAGATTTACCCTTCTTTTATCACCAGCTACTCTGATGCAATGGACTCGATCCATAAATGTGAAAAGCTCAATCCACGATTCATCATTTCACCTCATTTTGGCCTAGTAAATAAAAGTGATACAAATGACTATTGGAAAAACTGTATCCTGGCCATGGAAGAAACCAAAGAGTTTATTCTTCGCTTAGCTGAACAGGGATATGACGAAGAAGAGATTTTTATCGAGTATGAGAAGACATTTCGTGATGAGTATAGCCGGTCGGAACAGCCGTTTAATGCCTTTAAACTGAACATACAGCCGATGATAAAAACGATACTAAATACCTGGTTAATTCAACAGAAGGTAATTTAGCCACTATGCGGCAACTCATATCCTAACTTTTGGGGTATGAGTTGCCGCTCTTTGTTTTTTCTAGGCAAGATAATTATTGTACTTTTCCACTCCTTGGTATATACTATAAATGGGCATATGCTCATTTGGGGAGGTGGATACATGCCAAGACGACGTTGTTGCGGTTTAGTAGAGCAGGAACCTTTCCATCGCCGGTTTAGTCCAGAAGAGGCGAAGGATACGATGGTAGTAACCTTACGGGTTGAAGAATTGGAAGCCGTAAGGTTGAAAGACTTGACTAACATGGATCAGGCTGCGTGTGCCATGACGATGGGAGTATCCCGTGCCACCTTCCAAAGAATCCTCGCAGCGGCCAGACAAACGATTGCATCCGCTTTGATCGAGGGGAAAACCATTATCATCAAGGGAGGTACATATATGGTAAAGAATCGGCGGTTTGAATGTCAGGAATGTGCTCATGTCTGGGAAGTCGAACCTTGCAGTGAAGGCGGTAAGCATGGTTATGAAATTGCCTGTCCGAAGTGCGGCAGCATGAAAAAAATGAAGATCAACGACGACGGACAAAAACAAGCTTGTGGTGGTAGGCATCATGGTCACGAGCATGGGGACGGACACAGTGGCGGTTGCTGCGGTCATTGATAGCGTAATCTCAAGAGAGTTATAAACATACTAGAGAGTTTTGCGATAGATTCGCAAGGCTCTTTTTTAGGAGTATAGTTTGTAATAACCGACGTGGCAGGCCTCGGAACTTTTATAACGTTTTGCATTAGCCAATCGATCTGCTTCTTGATCTAGTGGCTATTTAAGGTTTCTTCCACTGTGTTTTTTACCAAATTACCAAGATGGTCTTTCAATAAAGGGGCGCCTCAATAGGTTTTAAAAACCTATTGAGGCGCCCCTTTAGTCTGAGGATATCGCTCATTCTTTATTTAATACTGAAGCAAGATATGAATCTAATATCCCGATACCTTCTGCAACGCTTGCGTTAAGATATTTTGATTGGATTTTGTAACAAATCCGTTCCGGTGGTGGGTCTTCCAGTCGATAGTATGAATAAGAACCCATGGATACCAGTTTTTGAGCAATGCACATTGGAACAATGGACCAGTTTCCGACTTTGTTCAGCAATAATAGCAACAACTGTGTTGTGTCTACTTGTAAAGACGGATATCCTTTTTCCCCTTTCCAACATTGATACCATGTATGAAATGCTGTATCTCCGACAAAAAAGATTTCGCCTGCAGGGTCTAAACTTTCTGGATCTATAAATTCATCGCACTTGTTAGGTGACTTTTCTTTGCGTAAAACAACTCTGCGCTCCGTATAAATTTTTTGAACAGTAATATTTCGCATCGGTAAGTCCAGTAGAGTGAATCCAACATCAATCTCACCGCGATCTACTTGTAAATATAGTTCCGTTGAATTATGAGTTTTAAGATTAAGGTTAATTTTCGGCATATGTTCACACAATGCTTGATACAAAGGAGGAAAAATAAATGTATGAAACGTATCGACGGCACCGATGGATAGAGACAAATTATTAGTTTGAGATTGAAGCCGTTTTGTATCCTGAACAAGATTTTCCCATCTCTTCGCGATAAGTAAAAACTGCTTCCCGTAATCGGTTAAAACCAGGGATTTGCCCCCTCGCCCACGCTGAATTAAACTCATCCCTACTTCTCGCTCAAGTTCAAAAAGTCGATGGCTAAGGGTGGACTGAGATATAAATAGAGCTTTTGCAGCTTCAGTTAAATTACCATGACGTAGAATGGCAAGAAACGCTTCAATCTCTATCGTATTCATGTGTCCCTCCAATATCGTAATTATTAATATTTTAATATGAAAAAACTAAAATAACAATATTATAGTGCTTGCTAGGGATGTATAGCAGGCTGTTACGCACCAAATGCGACACAGCAAAACGCCGGGGAAAATTAATCCCTGGCTTTGCTGGTTCATAAAAAGGAAGGGAAAAACAGTATCGCTTGTTTAGCGACATAGGACAAAGAGCCGCCTCAAATAGGTTTTAATACAAAAAGTTCAATTTTATAAATAATCGAAAAAGTTGATAATTCAAACCCTAATAATCAATTTTACTTTTAATACAGGCTTATTTATAATCGAAATTGCAGTGGGTAGGGCTCCGCCTATACGGGCAGGATAGCACCTATTATTAAAAATTAATTTGACGAGAGGAAGGCGAATCCTAATGAATTTGTTAACTGATAAGTTTTCAAAGCTGGGCTGTGATAATGCTCCCGGCCAGGAGGGGCGCCAGCATGTGAGCGAAATTCAATTCCGCGGAGAAAAAATCCCCGGAGTACCTGTCGACTTTTCCCATGGCGATGTAAATACAAATGCATTTGAGCCAACACCTGGCGCGCTGGAGGAATTTATAGCAGGGGTCAAACGCGGCGGCGAAGTGGCCTATACCGAATATCGCGGGAGTAGCAGCACCCGCGAGGATTTGGCCGGAAAACTCGCTAAGTTTACTGGAGCTATTGTTTCCGCTGATAATGGTCTTATCATTACCCCTGGATCGCAGGGAGCGCTGTTCTTGGCAATGGGTGCCACCATTGGCAGGGGTGACAAGGTTGCAATCGTTCAGCCTGACTATTTTGCCAATCGAAAGCTCGTTGAGTTCTTTGATGGCGAGCTCATTCCTGTCCGAATGGACTATCTTGGGTCGACCAAAGACACCGGTTTAGACCTCACGCAACTTGAAGATGCATTCAAAGCTGGCGCTAGACTCTTTTTATTTTCCAACCCCAATAATCCTGCAGGGGTGATTTATTCGGCAACCGAGATCCGTGCCATTGCCGACCTTGCACAAAAGTACGGTGCCACAGTCATCGTGGATCAACTCTATTCCCGACTGCTTTACGATGGAAGGACTTACACACACCTGCGCGCGATGGACATCAATCCGGACAATGTGATCACCATTATGGGCCCGTCAAAGACAGAATCCCTAAGTGGCTACCGGTTAGGAGTGGCATTTGGCTCATCTACAATCATTGACCGCATGGAGAAACTACAGGCGATCGTGTCACTGCGCGCTCCCGGATATAGCCAGGCCGTGTTAAAAACCTGGTTTTCCGAGCCAACTGGGTGGATGGATGAACGAATCACGTTGCATCAGGCAATACGGGATGATTTACTAATGAAATTTCGACCTGTGGAAGGGGTTAAAGTGAGAACGACGGAAGCCGGCAGCTATATCTTCCCCCGGATTCCGGAATTAGCTGTTACCACACAGGAATTCATTAAAATTCTTCGGCTTCAGGCTGGAGTAACTGTGACACCAGGTACGGAATTCGCTCCATACTTAACCGATAGTTTCCGTCTCAACTTCTCGCAAAATCACGAGGCTGCCATACACGCAATCGAACGCATTGTTGAACTAATTGAGAGGTATCGTAAATGAATGCCGTATCCCAAGATATAAATCCCCTCCCGCAAGGAAAATATGTAGCTGCAACTCGACATGGCGATATTGTATACACATCTGGAATGACGCCGAGGAAGAATGGTGTCCTTACTTTCACGGGAAAAGTCAGTTCTTCTGAATCGCTTGATACGTATAGAGATCCCGTCAGACTAGCTGCCGCCAACGCACTTACCGCAGCCCGGAATTTAATCACGGTTCAGGAGCATCTGGCGAGGGTGATCAGTCTCACCGTTTTCATTGCTGCAGACGAAACATTTCAAGCGCATTCGCGGCTGGCAGACTTCGCTTCAGAGTACTTGCATCAGGAAATCGGAGACGCAGGTATCGGAAGTCGGGCTGCGATAGGGGTTGCCTCACTGCCCGGCAATGCGCCGGTGGAGATACAGCTCGTCGCTGCAATCTCTGTATGATGGTCAAGCATCCATTATCGCCGCCAAAACCGATAATATGGATGTCAGAGCTTTCAACGAAAACGCTGTCACTGAATATACGATTGCATAGGATTCGCTCTTTGACAAACAAGTAGACAACCCAAATAAAATTGTTTAAGCAGCCTTGGTTCGAAAATCTATCGGACTAAGGCTGTTTAATTTTGTCTGGATTGTCAACACGTTGTCGAACAACTTTTATAAGGTCAGTTGCCTAAACTCAACAGGCGTCAAATAAGTTAATGTTATGCAACCGTTTATTCTTGTCTATACTAAGAAAGTGATTATTCTTGCTCCAATACGCCTGCTTAAAGAGGCTCTTGCCAATAACTTGTACTTTCGGGAAATGTAGGGTATAATAAATCAACTACATTGAACGGCGTGCTTTAGCTTTTTTCGACTTTGAGCGGACGATGTTGGCTTGTCAAAAGGGTTGCGATCTCAACCATAAGTGAGATCTGGTTCGTTGTGGCTAAAATTAAAAATATATGGAGGTTTTCACTTGGAACAAAAAAACAAATTACTCATCATCCCTCTTGGTGGGCTGGGCGAAATAGGGAAAAACATGACTGTTTTCCAGTATGGTGATGATATTGTCATTCTCGATGTCGGCCTTGCATTTCCGGAAGATGATCTGTTGGGAATCGATTTGGTCATACCTGATATGACTTATCTCATCGATAATCGGGACAAGGTTCGTGCAGTTGTTCTGACCCACGGTCACGAAGACCATATCGGGGCTTTGTCATATCTTCTGAAAGAAATCAATGTGCCTGTTTATGGAACCCGGTTGGCATTAGGTCTAGTAGAAGGACGGTTAAAAGAAAATCGGCTGACTGGCTACAACCTAATGCCAGTCAAACCAGGGGACGAAATTACCATTGGTGAATTTCAAATTGGCTTTATTCAAGGAAGTCATTCAATTCCTGACGCTTGCGGCTTGTACTTTACCACACCAGTTGGCACTGTCGTGCATACAGGAGACTTTAAGATTGACCAAACCCCAGTTGACGGTAAGCTAATTGATATTCATAAGTTTGCCGAATTAGGCAACAAAGGTGTTTTGGTGCTGATGTCAGACAGTACCAATGCCGAGCGCCCTGGCTATACAGGCTCGGAACGCGAGGTTACCCTAGCCTTAGATGAAGAATTTAAGCAAGCCAAAGGCCGTATTGTTATGGCTACTTTTGCGTCTAACGTATCACGCATTCAACAGGCTGTTTATACGGCCTGCAAGTATGGCCGCAAAATCGTCGTACTTGGCCGGAGCATGGTGAATGTAGTCAATGTTGCCACAGACTTAGGATATCTAGAGATGCCGGAAGGAACGTTGATCGAACCAGAAGAGATGAAACGGTTTCGGGATGATCAAATTCTGATCCTTACCACTGGTAGTCAGGGTGAGCCTATGGCTGGTCTTAGTCGAATGGCTACTAATACCCATCGCAGTGTTTCTATATCTGCTGGCGACACTATTCTGATTGCAGCGACGCCCATTCCTGGCAATGAAACTTCGGTGTCCAAAATCATTGACAGCCTTTTCCGCCTAGGGGCGCACGTAGTCTATGAAAAAATATCAGGCATTCACGTTTCCGGGCATGCTAGCCAGGAAGAACTGAAATTAATGTTGAATCTGGTTCGGCCTAAGTTCTTTATCCCGGTGCATGGGGAATACCGAATGCTGAAAAAACATGGCAAGATTGCCGAAGATTTGGGCATAGCCCATGAAAATGTCTTTATGGGTAATAATGGTGATGTCTTTGAATTCACAAAAGACACAGGCCGTGTTGCCGGCAAGGTAAAGGCCGGGCGAGTCTTCGTTGACGGACTTGGTGTTGGTGATGTCGGTAATATTGTCATCCGTGATCGGCAGCAGCTTTCCAAAGAAGGCATTATTGTGGTCGTTGTCACACTTGATAAGCAGAGCGGGGCGTTGCTGTCAGGGCCTGATTTGGTATCGCGTGGTTTTGTTTACGTTCGGGATTCGAGCGCACTCATGAATGAGGCGCAAGTTAGAGTAAGAGCTGCTTTAGAACGTTGCGAATCTAATAATATCAGTGATTGGTCTTCAATTAAATTACAAGTTCGCGAAGTCTTAGGAAAATATTTATTTGAGAAGACCCGTCGTCGTCCAATGATCATTCCGATTATTATGGAGGTCTGAAAGGCTTCTTTAATCTAGTGGGTTATAGAGAACCGTAGTGTTACTACACGCTAAATAAAAGGCCAGGAAAACCGTTATAAAATGCGGTTTCCTGGTCTTTTTTTACCCCTGACGAGAAATCCCTATCTTTCCGGATCCTCCACAGTAGGCAAGTCAGGCATGAGGCTACTACTAATATGTTTGTATAATTTGATAATCATTATATAAGCCTTAGGAGTCGAATTAATATTGGATGAAATTGGCCGCCGCTATTTTGCCGAAAATCTTCGGCAATTTCTTTAATTGTTTTAGGTGATTGATAAGGTCTTCCATTAAGCATTACTTCTATAGCGTCCGCTATAGAACAGATTTGGGCTAAAAGGGGAATTTCGTTACCTTTCAAACCGAAAGGATATCCGCTACCGTCGTATCGCTCATGGTGATATAGAGCAATCTCCGCAATATCGGGTAGAATTTTATTTTCCCTTAAAAAAATGTATCCAAGTAATGGATGCCTTTTAAGTTCGGACAATTCCTGTTCCGATTGGATACTTGCCAAGTCTGCTTGGGGGAATGCAACTTTCCCGATATCATGTAATAAGCATCCTAGGAAAAGATGCACTTTTTCGACTGCTGTTAAGCAGTCCAGATGTACGGCAAGATATATGGCGATATGGGATACAATAAGCGAATGCCCGATTAATTCAGTCAGTTCCGTGATTGGTGTCATGGAGTAGGCAGACCAATCAGGGAGCAAATGCTCGCCTGCCATTGTTCTCCTCCTAACAGTAAACTTATTCTGTTACATAGTATTCAATGGACAATTGTATTGATACAAGAAGCAGAATTAAAAGCGTAAGCTTGCCTCAAAGAGGGCGGCTTACGCATGTTTGCTAAGCAAGTCTATTCCTTAATTCTTGAAAAGCGCTCATTATCTATTTTTATGTGATGATAAGTAGTTACCATTATTCTCTGTATCTTAATAATCGTTTTCCTGGGCGCAAGCTTCATGCTCACCATTAGACTTCGGGCATGATCATGATTTGCTGGTTCAACTTGCACATATAAACAAAGGATGGGGGAGACAATAATAGGCAACTAAGACGAAAGGAGGGAATATAACAATGGCCGATTTGAAAATACAGGTTTTAGACAATGGCCCCAATATAGTTATAGGAAATGCGGATGTGGTCGATGCGGATGGAAATAGTTTCAAAAAAGGCGAACAATGGGCGTTATGCCGCTGCGGGTTGTCTAAAAACATGCCGTTTTGCGACGGATCACATCAAGGGAAGTTCAATAGTGCTCCACGAGCTAAGTAGATTAGAAAGTAGCTTTCCATCCATCTAAAATACAGTGAATACCACTACTGAAACGTATTTGAGAGCCATCCCTTTTTAATTAAGATCAGAGCTGTTCTATAGTGGTATTCACGCTAATCTATATGTCATTAAGAAAGGTGGCTTTGCAATATGATTTGGGCGACGCGAATTATTCAGGGACTACTTGCTATTGCTTTTTTGTTATCCGGTAGTATGAAGTTATCAGGAAGCCCAGAGCAGGTGGCTATGTTTTCAGGGCCTTTTGGCTATTCCGTTGGATTTATGTATGTGGTGGGGGCTATAGAGGTACTATCTGCTATTGGACTTATCGTGGGCTTATGGAGACCACGATTATCGATTATCCCGACTGGCGTACTCTTGGTAACCATGGCGGGAGCAGTTTTCACCCATTTGCGTGCCGGTCAAGGAATTGGAGCAGCCGTCCCCTCGCTTGCTCTTTTGCTCTTATCCGCGATACTACTAGCATTACTACTACGGGTGCGCGATGTTACGTCGTCACCCTTACAACCAGCATGTGCGAAACCAATACAAAAGGGAGACGGTGATAATAAGGACAAAGTGCCTCTACCTCGATCAACTACGAATGATGTAGCAGAAATCAAGGTAATTAACGATGGGCCAAACCTAGTTCTAAGCAAGGATGCCGAAGTAATTGACGCACAGGGTAACCGCTTTAAAACAGGTGAACAGTGGGCATTATGCCGGTGTGGCCTTTCGAAAAACATGCCGTTCTGTGATGGGTCTCACCAAGGAAAGTTTAGCAACTCGCCGAAAGCCAACCAAACATCGCAAAATGAAGAAACAACGATTAAAGTGACAAACGATGGGCCAAACCTAGTTCTAAGCAAGGATGTCGAAGTAGTTGACGCACAGGGAAAGCGCTTTAAAACAGGTGAACAGTGGGCATTATGCCGATGTGGCCTCTCGAAGAACATGCCGTTCTGTGATGGGTCTCACCAAGGAAAGTTTAGCAGTTCACCAAAAGCGAAATAAAAAAGCATCATAATTTAGTTTTCCAATAAAAAACTGGCACATTGTAACGTGCCAGTTTTTGTGTTGATGGGTTAATCACCAGAATCCCGGCTCATATCATGGCGCACTTCCGTCTGGATAGTACAGAATTGAAACATGTAGTCATTCCTAATAACGGATGTAGCCGTGTCTAGAATCAATTGGCTATTAGCTCTTGGATCAATTAACAAATGACAGGCAAACGAGTGAACACCCGAAGTAATTGTCCAGACGCGCAGGTCATGAATGTCAAGGACCCCATCGATACGTGCAAGCGATTCCTTAATTTGGACCGGGTCAATGTTTGAAGGTGTTCCTTCCATGAGGATATGGACTGCTTGTTTAATCACCCGCCCGGCTCCTCTTAAAATAACGAGTGCTACTGCCATGCTGATTATTGGGTCTGCAATAAACCAATTAAAATAATACATTAGAAGGCCAGCAACGATTGCCCCTACTGATCCCAGAGCATCCCCGATGACATGGAGGTAAGCGCTACGCATATTTAGGTTGTGCGTAACATCCCCTTGACGTAGAAGAACCACTGCGCTAAGAACGTTGGCAATAAGTCCAATTAGAGCAATTACCATCATCGTACCGCTCGCTACCGTTTGAGGCTCCAGGAGACGTTTATATGCCTCCATAATAATCAGGACAGCGATTACGAACAGCGTTATTCCATTAAACAGTGCGGCAATGATTTCAAAACGATGATAGCCGAATGTTTTTTGCGGAGAAGGCGGTTTTGCTGCCAGCCACATGGCAAACAAACTAAATAGCAGGGATGTCACATCGCTAAGCATATGGCCCGAATCCGAGAGCAGCGCCAGACTGTTTGTAATCAACCCCCCAATAAATTCTGCAACTAAGATGACTGAGGTGATCGCCACCGCAATGGCTAATCCCTTCTGATTTCCTTTTCTCTGCTCAGCGTGGTGTGAGTGCACGACTGTACCTTCCTTCATGTAACCGATTTAGAAAACTTCTGAATTGATCTTTTGGAGCAAACAATAGAGTGAGGTTGCCTCTTCTTCAGAGAGAGTCGACAAAATTTGATCCGATAAGCGTGTGTGGTACTGATGGTGCTCGATATACGCTTGTTGTCCCTTAGAGGTTAAAGAAATTAGGTATACTCGCCGATCCTCTTTCAGCGTTTCCCTAATCGCATATTCTTTCTTTTCCAATCGGTCAACTGTCACTGTAGTCGTACCTGTTGTTACGCCCAGTCTTTGCGCTAGTGTCTTCATATTCATTCTTCCTAGTTCCCCGATAACCTCAATGGCGTGGGCCTCCGAAACAGTCAGGTCGCTTGCTCGTATAACCGAGTTCTCCCATGACGAAAAGCCGTTAAAAAAAGCAAGTAGTTCATGGGTTAATTGTTCCTTCACGATGATAACTCTCCTTTGTTAGCTTGGATCTATAATTACTCTACTACAAAACAGTTTGAATATCAAACAAATTGCGATGCCATTTGAATCGATTAATTGCTTCTGTTTCTGGAATGGTAGCATTTTCGTACAATGATAGGTCGAATCTTATTAAACTCGCGAATTTCGCGGTTTTTTTCTTGTCGAATAAGGATGCTAAGCGATATGGGTTGAGGTTACTGCCAAAATAATTTCGCCCTATCATGTACATTATAATAAGGCCTAATCCAAAGCCTAAAAGGAGGCGAACGAAAAACTGTGTTTGCTAAAAGTCAACGTACAACGCTCGTGGCAGGACTGTTATTGGCAATGTTTTTTTCTTCGCTTAACCAGACTGTAGTTGGGACCGCTATGCCGAGAATTATTGGTGAACTTGGCGGGTTAAGCATTATGACATGGGTAACTACCGCTTATATGTTGACATCGACAACAGTAGTGCCGATAGCCGGTAAACTTGCAGACCTCTATGGACGTCGAGTGATCTATATTACCGGACTAACAATATTCATGCTGGGGTCTATTCTTTGTGGGACTAGTAGCAATATGCCGCAATTGATTATCTATCGAGCGTTCCAAGGTATCGGCGGTGGTATCATGATGCCTTTAGCTATGACGATTGTGGGAGATATATTTGCTCCCGAGGAACGTGGTAAATGGCAAGGGATTATGGGGGCCATATTTGGACTAGCATCAGTAATTGGCCCAACAATTGGGGGCTGGATTGTTGATTATTCATCGTGGAAGTGGGTATTCTACATAAACTTACCAATTGGACTTTTAGCGACAATTACGATATACCTTGGGTTAAAGAACGAAAAGAGACTGACTGATAAGGTAGTTATTGATTATGCCGGCGCTATTACACTAATTACCGGGACTGTAGGTTTATTGTTAGGATTAAATTTCGGCGGTACGCAATACTCGTGGCTATCGTGGCAAATCCTTGGTTTGATGGGAGTATCGTTAATATCTTGGATATTATTTATTAATTTCGAAAACAAGGCTGTCGAACCGGTATTAAGTCTATCGCTATTTAAGAACAGGATTTTCACGGTTTCTAACATTGTCGGATTTTTAATGGGCTTAGGCATGTTTGGTTCGACTATGTTTTTACCTTTATTTTTCCAAGGAGTGCTGGGTATAAGCGCGACCAGTTCAGGTAATACCATGTTGCCTATGATGATCTCAATGATGCTGACAAGTGTTATCGTTGGCCGTTTTGCAACTAAGATTGCCTTTCGGTCGATGTATATAGCTGGGATGACTTTAATGTCATTTGCTTTTTTTCTGCTGAGTACCATGACAGTGAACACCACACAGTTCACTGCAATGCTATTTATTGTTATCCTGGGAGCTGGAATCGGAATAGTAACACCAATTCTTACCCTTGCTGTGCAAAGCGCTTTTGGGCCAGAACAGCGCGGGGTGGCAACTTCGGCAACTCAATTTTTCCGTAGTATTGGCGGAACTATAGGCATTACAGTACTTGGGGCAATTTTTAATCGTTATTCAGTCAACGTGATGCAACAGGAATTTTTCCCTGTCATACAAAATGTACCATTGGCGATGACTGGTTCTATGGCGGACATGCTGGCAAGAGCCCAAGCCGATCCCCGTAGTTTATTCAATATTTTGCTCAGCCCGGAAGCCATTCATATGATGACAGTCAATATGCAACAGCTATTGCTGCCGGCACTTAAAACTGCCTTGGCTGATTCACTCCATATTGTCTTCTGGGTTGCCATGATCATTTCAATTGCCGGTATACTTGTAAGTCTGCTAATGGGGGGAGCTAAGCTTAACAACAAAGTCGACAGGTCAATTGCAGAGCAAGCAGGTGTAACCTTATATGCTGACGGGCTAGCTGCTGAGATGGAATTGGCTGCTGAACTCGTTCCTGACCTTATTGATGGGGACCAACCTAAACGAAAAAAGTGACGATTTCCGCCAATAATCTTGACGTTATCGGGCAGGATGTTGATGCTATCTTAAACGGGTAATCCAAGAAGCGAATGATTTCACAAAGACATTTTAGCGGGGTTGTAAACTGAGCAGGTCTACAACTAAATGGTTATCATGAACAACAGCAAATAACCGGCGCAAACATCATGCTTGCGCCGGTTTATGTTTATAAGCTGACTATATATTGGAGATGTTTCCATGACCAACCAAATTGGAAACCTAACCGTCTCATGAACAAAAAATCCCCCTATTTGCTCCAACAAGCCTACAACCCCGTAGATTAGACAGTAAAATATTTATAATTTTGATGAACTATAAACATTTTTCTCAGAAACAAATTGTTATCTTGAACGGACAAGGCTATATCAGAGCGGTGGGGCGAAAAGTGTTCGCCAAGGCGAAGTGCGGGGATGAGGCTTTGCTTTTTAGGGACAGCGGATCTGATACATGCCGGTAATAAAGTTGATGAACGCCCTCGATGCCTTTGAAAGGTATTTGTCTCGATTCCATGCTAGCACAATATGGGAGTGAATTGGGTCAGATAGGGGGGAGCTACGAATAGTAGAATATCTTTGGGCTATTGATTCAAAGAGAAATGAAATGCCTATTTCTAGTTCCACTAGACTGATTATCGTCTCGATCTGGCTAGACGAAAAGATGATTTGAGGAGTAAAGTGGTACTTCTTACATTCTGCCATGATGGCCTGTCGGTTATAGGTGTCTTCTTTAAGTAAAATAAATGGCTGATCGCTGAGGCTACTAAAAGGTATACTTGACAACTTGTTAAGCGGATGGTTGGAATGCATACACACATGGATTTGGCCTGTGGTAATGGGGAATGTTTCTAAGACAGAAGAACTATTAGATCTTGTTATAATTCCGATGTCAAGCCTGCCTTGCTCTAGTAAGTTTTCAATGGCTAATGATCCCCCTTCTACGGCTGTAAGTTTGATATGGGGATATTGCTTTCGAAATCCAGCGAAGATGTGTGGAAAAAGGAACACTCCAATCATGGGGGGGATACCTATTTTAATAGATCCTGTTTGGAGTGATCTAAAGTCCTGCATCTCACTTACCGAATCATCAATGCGCGAGAGAATATCATTTGCGCGCTGAGAAAATATAATTCCTTCGGGAGTTAGTGTTATTTGTCGCCTGCTTCGGTCAAACAGGGATACGCCGAGCTCCTCTTCTAATTTTTGAATTGCAATTGACACAGAGGGCTGAGCGATGCGCAGTTCTTCTGCCGCTTTCGACATACTATTTAATCTGCTAACCACTTGAAAATACTCTAATTGCCGCAATTCCATAATCGTAAACCTTCCTAGTATAGTTTGTATATATAATAACATAGATGGACTATATTTCAAATTAATGAATTATGAAGATATAATGTAATCAAGCGTTTATAAACATACATTAAAATAATAGGGAGGCGAATCGAATGGCAATACATGAAATCGTGCTTCTCATTATCATTTCTATCGTTTGGACAGCTGCATTGGCGCATCGGGCTTGTCAATTTCTCAAGAAGGATCAGGATAGGCCGCATAAGGGTTACAGAAAAGCGAGTCGCTAATTGCAGCGGCTCGCTTTTCTGTAACCATCAGAATTTTGAATCTACATATAAAATATCTTATGGATATCGTATTCGGACTTAAAGAAGAGGATTAGGGTACGTTTTGTTTTTTAATGACAGAGTGATACGTCCATAAAGTAATAAATTTGCAGGAAAGTAAATCCAATATAAAGAACTAAGAGCTATAGTTAACCTTATGATACTATAGCTCTAATTATAATACATAAGAAGTAGAGATGGTTAGTGTAAGTAGTAGCTAGCATCTGTATAATCAAACAATGATTGAAAAGCAAGCTAATTTGCTGGAGGTGCTTATATAATGAAAAAAGTCGGACTGGTAGGTGGGATTGGCCCAGCATCCACGCTGGATTACTACAAAGGGATCATCGATGGTTATCGGGTGAGGACAGCTGGCGACAACTATCCCCAAATGATCATCGACAGCTTAAATCTCGCCGAAATGTATTCCTATGTATCAAACAAGCAATGGGATGAGAACAATGCTGCAGATTGCAAATCGAATACTATCTGAGAAAAATGCAGATGCACTGATTCTCGGATGCACCGAGCTGCCACTTATAATACAGGAAAATGATTTAGACACATTGATTTTGGACACAACTCAGATACATATCGACGCCATATTAAGCTACATGCTTGCATAGGGGAAGAGCTTTGGATGATGAAGGAAAAACTCCCAGCCATACGGTCTAGGATCAGATATTGCATCTTGGACTCAGTTCACGAACAGTTCGCCAGAGGAACAAAAGGAGTTGTTTCTGAGCGAACGATATGCGCGGCTGCGGCAGGCTGCCCATTTAGGTAACCAGTACATGTGCTTCACTTGCATGAAATCATGTCCGGTAGGTGGAGAGCGGGGAAAAATACTGTAACCTATAAAGTTAAATATCAAATTAAAATACTACAACACATACTAAACCCGCATACCATCGCGGGTTTCAGACCGTCGACAAAAAGGGCACCTTACGCTTTGCGTGAAGCGCCTTTTTTGTCGACGGTCTGACCGCTTGTCTCATTGACGAGCGGCTATTTTGCAGTGGGTGAATTGCTTATAAAAGTTTACAGATAAAAGCCACCTGTCTCAAGAGGAGATGGATTGCGTAAGGTTAGGGGATGCCTCAACTGGATAAAAATGAGGAACGGGCAAATTATTAATAAGTTGTATCTTAACGGAATATAGTTATTATAGCTTGACAACCTAACGTGTCAAACATAACGAATAATCAAAGTTTCATTTTCGGGCTCTTGCAAGACGATCTCAACTATTGCGAAGAAACAAGAACCATTATTGAAGGGAGGTTCATACTTGAATTTTATTAACAATTCCTAAAATAAAGTGTGAGTAAAAAGGAGTGTGGAAATGATGATTTCTAAAAAAGTAAAACTAATATCGCTTCTTATCGCCATCGCACTCGTAATCAGTCTAGCTGGTTGCTCCAAAAAAGCGGCAGCTCCCGAAGAAAAGAAGGGTTGGGCTCCGCAGAAACAAGTAACGCTTCTGGCAGTTGCAGGTGCAGGCGGCGGCCTTGACATGGTTGCCAGAACCATGGCTAAGCTCTTTGATCAGACAAAAATCATTACCCAGCCAATCATAGTAGAGAACAAACCAGGTGGCGGACAAGTTACAGGTACTGTTAGCTTTGCTAACCAGGATGCTAAAAACGATCATAAATTAATGATAGCGTCTACTCCATTTATCTTGAACCATATTAAAAAAGACGGAAACAGCCCGATCGGTCCTGACCAAATATATCCTTTAGCACTGCTGCAGGAAGATTACGGTGTTATTGCCGTCAAAGCAGATTCCAAGTATAAAACCTTAAAAGAACTGTTTGATGCAGTTAAGGCCAATCCCGCTAGCGTACAATTCTGCGGTGGCGGCGCCCCTGGAACATGGGACCACCTTAACTCTGTTTTACTTGCACGTAAAGCTGGCGCTGATATCAAAACCATGAAATACAATACCTATGATGGCGGCGGCGAAGCATTAACCGCCCTGCTCGGTGGGAATGCTGATGCTCTGACATCTGATGTATCGTCAATCAAGCAATATGTTCAGGCTGGCAGGGTAAGAGTATTAGGTGTTTCGTCGGCAGCAAGGATTGCTGACGATGAGGTTATGAAAAATATCCCAACCTATAAAGAACAGGGCTTCGATGTCGTAACCTCTAACTGGCGTGGGATTTTTGCCGGAAAAGATGTACCTGAAGCTGCTAAGAAATACTGGTCAGAGAAAGTAGCAGAATTGTGTAAAGCTCAAGCATGGAAAGATGAGCTGAAGAAACAAGGAGTTATCTACGTTTATAAGGATGCCAAAGGTTTCTATGATCACATCAAAGCTGAGCAAGTAATGTACACCGAAATTTACAAAGAGTTAGGCATGGCGAAATAAAACTTTAGACAATGTACTGAAGAGGGGAGAAGAGGCTTGCTCTTCTCCCTGTTTTTAGAAAGGAAAGTGAAAAACACTGTGAATAAAACCTTTGACCGCTATGTGAGCGTAGTTTTCTTGGTTTTAGGTGTCGCAATTTATATATATTCCCAAACCTTAACAGTATCGAATGTGGGAATTGCTATCGGACCTAAAGCGCTTCCTAGCTTTTTGTCGGTAATTCTCATCATTCTCAGTGCAGTAAATCTTGTTGTGGCAATTCGGTCTACGACTCATGATAAAAAAGAAGAAAAACTCGAGTATAAGAAGTTTTTAATTATTCTTGTTTCGTTGGTCCTTTATGCGCTATTAATCGAGCCGCTCGGTTATGTTATCACTACCTTTTTGTTCCTGTTAATCGGTTTTCAAACCATGGAAAAAGGCAAATACCTGCAATCGGTAATCATTGCTGCCGCATTTGCTGTTGGCATTTACTATTTCTATGTCGAAGTATTTTTGGGCGTATTACCGCCATTACCTTTTTAAGGAGGGGATAGAATTGGATGCATTACAATTTCTTGTACAGGGGCTCAGTGTAGCCTTAGAGCCTCTTAATCTTTTCTTTGCATTTTTCGGTTGTTTGATAGGGACGCTGGTGGGTGTACTGCCAGGTATCGGACCGATTAGCGGCGTCGCCCTTCTTATTCCGGTTACAGCAACGTTAACAAGCGGACTGCCGACAGAACAAGCTGCCACAAGCTCCATAATTTTACTGGCAGGTGTCTATTACGGCGCGATGTACGGCGGATCGACAACTGCGATCTTAATCAACACTCCGGGAGAAAATTCTTCGGTATGTACGACATTGGACGGATATCAAATGGCTAAACAAGGCCGGGCAGGAGCTGCTTTGGCTGTTTGTGCCATTGGTTCTTTTGCCGCCGGTTTGATTGCGTGTATAGGGCTTGTTTTTATGGCCGTTCCTCTCGCTGAATTTGCCTTAAAGTTTAGTCCCGCTGGCCAATTCTCCCTAATGATTCTGGGGCTTTGCGCCTTGAGCAGTCTGGCCGGTAAATCGCAGATTAAAGCCTTTATCATGACCACACTGGGCTTGATACTGTCGACGGTGGGCGTTGATCCCATATCCGGAGTGGCGCGTCTGACTTTTGGCTATTCAGAGCTTTATTCCGGTATCGAATTCCTGACGATGGCTGTAGGAATGTTTGCCTTGGGAGAAGTCTTTAAGACAATTCTAACCAACGATTATGCAACAGGTGAACTTATTAAAGTCGGCAAGGTCATGCCAACCAGACAAGACTTAAAAGATAGCGCCGTGCCAATCCTGCGTGGATCACTGTTAGGATTCTTTCAGGGACTAATACCTGGATGCGGGGCTACTCTGTCTTCCTTTATGGCTTATACCGTGGAGAAAAAGCTAAGCAAAAATAAAGCGAATTTCGGGAAAGGGGCTATTGAAGGTGTTGCCGCACCCGAAGCTGCCAATAATGGAGCCGCCGGTGGAGCCATGATTCCTTTATTAACCTTGGGAATACCCGGCACAGGAACCACAGCCGTCTTAATGGGTGCACTCATCATGTTTAACATCACCCCTGGGCCCCTTTTATTCCAAGACCATCCGCAAGTAGCCTGGGGTTTGATCGCCAGTATGATCGTAGGTAATTTTATGCTTTTAATATTAAATCTTCCTCTGGTTAAAGTCTTCGCTAAAGTGATTGAAACACCGCCTAAATATCTGATTCCCGGGATAGTTGCTATCTCTGTGTTCGGTGTTTACGCTGTACAAGTAAGTGTGTTTAACCTGTTTCTGATGATTGGCAGCGGTCTTGCCGCTTACTACCTGGCAAAAAATGATTACCCAATAGCGCCGCTTGTTCTATCCCTTATTTTGGGCCCAATGATTGAAAATAATCTGCGTAGAGCCATGAACCTTTATAACGGTGATTACAGTATGTTCGTTAGGGATCCGATTTCATTAATATTCCTGATGATTGCCGTCTTATGGGTCGCAATACCGGCCGTTATGAAGTTAAGGGGTAAAAAGGTGATTGTAGAAGAAGGAGTCTAAAGAGGATCGCATGGGTGTTCAAGAATCGCCGTTGGCATGCAATTTGCATTGGCGTAGTTATAGCCTAAACCAGCCAAGAATTTTGCTGCAGGCACCGACTTAACTCAAACAGTGCAAATCTGCAGAAGTTGGTTACCTAGATTAGGGGAGGGTGGAAATGAAACAGACAATTACTGAGAAACTGATCGCCGCATCACTTGCCGAAGGGGAAATGATCAGAGGCCAGCGGATAGGAATCCTCGCGGATCAGACTTTATCGCATGATCTTAACGGGGTCATGTCATACCAGGCGTTTGAGGCAATGGGTTTAGACAAAGTAAAGGTTGATTTGGCAGTGCATTATATCGATCATAACATGATCCAAGCCGACTATAAAAATTCCGATGATCATCGGTACCTGCAGGATATCACAGCAAAGGCCGGTGTTATTTGTTCCCGCCCAGGCAGCGGAATTTGTCATCAATTGCATTTAGAGCATTGGGCGCGTCCAGGGAAAACGCTGATCGGCGGCGATTCGCATACGGTTGCTGCCGGCGGTATTGGGATGCTGTCCATCGGCGTAGGGGGCTTTGATGGCGCGGTGGCAATGGCGGGAGAGCCTTTTTACCTAACCATGCCCAAGATTGTTAATGTCCAGCTTATCGGCAAGCTCCCGCCATTTGTATCGGCAAAAAATATCATTCTCGAACTGTTGCGCCGCATTTCCGTACATGGAGGTGTTGGCAAGATTCTGGAGTATTCCGGGCTGGGGGTAGAAACATTGAATGTCGCGGAACGGTCTACTGTCACGAATATGGGGCAGGAGACAGGGGCGACTACATCCGTTTTTCCCAGCGACGAAAACACCAGAAAGTGGATGCGGGCCTACCACCGGGAAGAACAGTGGGTACCGCTGGCAGCCGATGAAGGCGCTGTATATGATGAAACCATTGTTATTGATTTGACTAAGCTTGAACCGCTTATCGCCATACCACACCAGCCGGATAAGGTGGTTTCTGTTCGCGAAGTGTCAGGGACAAAAGTGGATCAGGTAATGATGGGCAGTTGTACGAATGGATCCTTGCAAGACATTCTTTCTGTCGCCCATATTTTAGGAGGAAATCCTATTCATCGAGATGTCGATACCGGACTTTATCCCGCTACCCGCACCGTTATCCGCGAGAGCATTGCCCGCGGCGCACACGATAAAATTCTGGCGTCTGGCGTACGAATTTTTGAACCGGTCTGCGGGGGGTGTAACGGATGTGGGTTTGCGCCGCAGACAAATGGGGTCTCGCTGCGAACAACTCCGCGAAATTTCCTGGGGCGCAGCGGAACTGCTTCGGCGCAGGTTTATCTTGTCAGTCCCGAAGTAGCAGCCGCCTCTGCGCTGACCGGGGTTATCACAGATCCCCGGGATCTGAATTTACCTCCGCTTACCTATGAGATGCCCGAAGTGTTTGCGGATGATCGCGACATGTTCCAGCTTCCCTCAGCCGAACCAGAAAAAATCACTATCCGCAGAGGACCTAACTCAAAGCCCATCCCGGAAATGCCGAGTTTACCGGATGTTACGAGTGGCGAGGTATTAGTTAAAGTCGGGGATGACATTACAACCGATCACATTGTTCCGGCGGGAGCTAATTACACGCCGATTCGCTCCAATATTCCTGAGTTTTCCAAACATGCCTTTAAGGTAGTTGATGAAACATTCGCTGAACGGGCCCAAAAAGCCGGTGGCGGGTTTATTGTCGGCGGATCAAACTACGGGCAAGGATCCAGCCGTGAACAGGCGGCCATGGTGCCTCGATACCTAGGGGTAAAAGCAGTTATTGCCAAGAGCTTTGCCCGGTTGCATCTGGCTAATATGGTTAACTGGGGGCTTTTCCCATTAATGTTCATCGATGCCAAAGATTATGACAAGATTGGCCAGGGAGATTATCTAGCAATGGATACTGATCGGCTGAAAGAAGGTGAGAATCTTATTCTCAGAAACGAAACGAAAAAGATGGATATTATCGTGGCTTCCCCGTTATGCCAGGCAGATCTCGACGCAGTGAAGGCTGGGGGCAGGATCAATCAGGTCAAGGATAGACAAAGGTAAAAAGACGTTGGAGGGATTATCGATGAGAGTCTCGGAAATCATTGTAAGAATATTGGAAAGAGAAGGAATTACAGATGCTTTCGGCATCCCTGGTGCAGGTATCAATCCGGTATATAAGTACTTGGGCCTTTCGAAGATCAAACATTATACTGTCAGACATGAAGAAGCAGCTGTTCATGCTGCAGATGGATACTACAGAGCTTGCGGCAGGATGGCTGTTGCGATGTGTACTTCAGGCCCAGGGGCTACTAACTTTGTTACTGGTGTATACACAGCAAATGTCGACTCGATTCCCATTCTCGCTATAACTGGGCAAGCAGTCACCGCCCAACTTGGCAAAGATGCATTTCAATGTGTCGATATTGCTAAAATTTGCGAGCCGGTTGCCAAAGCAACTTTCTGCGTTACGGATGCTTCGAAGATCGTTGAAGTAATGCAGAAAGCCTTTATGCTGGCTAAATCCGGGAAACCGGGCGCAGTTGTAGTTGACCTGCCGCTTGATGTACAGATGGCAGAGATCGATTTCAACCCAGACGAATACCAGCCGCTGCCATACGACAATCCACGCCCTAATTTGGCAGATATCCAAAAAACAATTGCCATGATCAATGAGGCCGAGAACCCCGCCATTATTATGGGCGGTGGTGTTATCCTGGCTGAGGCTGCAGACTTCTGCGTAAAGTTTGCGGAAATGCTGCAGATACCAGTGATTACCACATATATGGCCAAAGGCGGAATACCCGTAGACCATCCCCTTAACGCAGGCCATGCGGGGATTCAGGTCGGTCAGCCTGTCGGCAATAAGGTATTCACTGACTCTGATCTTATCCTCGGCATCGGTTGCCGTTTTACTGACAGGCATACCGGAAATATCAATGTGTACAAGGGAAATAGAAAGTTCATTCATATTAATGTTGAACCCAAAGAGATTGGAAAAATCTTTCAACCCGATCTCGGTATTGTAGCGGACGCCAAGTACGCGTTAGAAGCATTGCTTAAGGTTGCGGCATCAGAAGGCAAGGTAAAAATTTCTTCCCGTGTTGCATCCTTGCCTCAACTGCGAACCGAATTAAAACGGAAAACCGATTATAACTGCGTGCCTATTAAGCCGCAAAGAGTTTATGAGGAATTGAATAAATCCTTTAAGGATAATGCAATGTTTACTACCGGCTGCGGATTGAATCAGATATGGTCTGGACAGCTTCAGAATATTGATGAAACAGGCTTGTATTTCCCCTCTGGCGGCGCAGGAACATTGGGCTTTGATATTCCTGCCGCCTTTGGCGCAAAAGTTGCGAATCCTGATAAACACGCCGTAGCGGTCATGGGGGATTTCGGTTTTACTTTCCATGTGCAAGAGTTAGCAACTTCGGCGACCTATGGCGTTCCGATAATTGTTGTCATAGTGAATAACGCCTTTCTTGGTCTCATCAGACAAAATCAAAAGTATGCTTATAGTTTTGAACATGCAGTCAAGATGGAAGTGAATCAGGGCGTTATGGATTATGTCAAAGTTGCCGAAGGCTTCGCTTGCGCCGCTGAAAGAGTCTTCAATCCGGAAGATATCACCGGTGCATTAGCAAGAGCAGCCAATTCTAAGATACCGTATGTTATTGATATCGTCTGTGAGTTGGAGACAGATTGCTCGATGGGGCTTGCTGTTGATAGTGTCAGAGAGTTTGTTTGATATTCCTAACCTGAATGAATAGCTGCTGGAGGTCAAGCAATGAACACCTTAGAAAAAAAGATGGTTGAGATACTGAAGATACTGCGTGAGAACTATGGAGCGACTGCGGTCAAAGCATCATTTGAAGCGGAAGGCATCTGTTTGAATGAATTGTTAACAACAAAGGAAATTGTCCTTAAAGCAGACGCCGGCCTTACCATTAAAATCGGTGGCTGTGAGGCCTTAACCGATATCCGGCTGGCAAAAATGTATGAGGCTAATTCCATTATGGCCCCAATGATCGAATCCAGATTTTCGCTGGAAAAGTTCCTGGGAATGTCTGGAGACGTACTCCAGACGAATTGGAAGATCTAAAGCTGTTAATTAACATAGAGACTGTTGACGGACACGAAAAAATCGATCGGATTTTAGAAGCATCCAATCTCGATATGTTATATGGGATAGTGCTCGGCCGGACCGATTTATGCAATGCCTTAAAGGTTAAGGATCCAAATGCTCCAGAAATATTGTCACTTGCAAAAGATCTGTTCACGAAAGTCAAACAACATAACCTCAGGTGTTTGGTCGGAGGCGGTATTACCGCTAGATCGGTGCCGTTTTTACGAGAATTAAATGGGCTCATTGACGGGTATGAAACGAGAAAAGTCGTGTTTGGGGACTATGATAAGGCGAAAGTAAATATAGAGGAAGGTATTCGACTAGCGCTTACCTTTGAGTATCATTGGTACGAATTGAAACAGCGATATTATGGTGAATTATATCAAGAAGATGCCGCCAAGATAAAGAGCTTATCCTCTATTTTAGGCCTGCAATAACACAATCAGCTGGCTGCAGCCTTTTCCCCAGACAGTGTGTTGAGGTTACAATGCTTTTGTTCGAGGCGATATGGCTACCGCTGTCGAAAAGCAAAAAAAGGCTTCACTCATTCCGATGATGGGTAGTTTTGGTCCTAATGCGGCCGTAGTCAAGCTGGGGCTCAGTAAACTCGGTATTTGCGGTCCGACGGTTGCAGCACCACTACGGTTGGATAGTGATCAAGAAGATAAGATATTAGCCTGGATGCGCCGGGTGGGGCTTGAAGTATAATACATCCTGCACAGCAAATGCTCTCAGATTTAGAGGCGGCATGATGCAAGTACGCACCAGCGCTTTCAAATGGTAGGTTTCTTTTTGTGATTAATATAATGGGGGATTTGTTTATGTACAAGTTGCTTACGCCAGCGCAGGCTGGAACGGTGGAGTCGTCCGATATTCTCATCATGCTGGCTCCTGCCGAACCGGGAACGGGAATACAAGTTCGGTTGATAAGTCCTACTATGCAGCAATACGGTGAGCATATTGAGAATTTAATAGTCAGAACGCTGGAAAGCCAGGGGATCACAGATGCAGAGGTGCATGCCAATGAAAAAGGCGCTTTGGACTACACGATAGAAGCTCGGGTAAAGACTGCCATAAAACGGGCAAGTGGCCGGAGGGGGTTTTAAGATGGCGGAAGAGAGACTGCGGAGATCGGTTATGTACGCTGCTGGCAATAACCCGGGGCTGCTGCAAAATGCAGGGATTTACGGAGCGGACAGCGTTATATTCGATGTTGAAGATTCCGTGTCCGTTGGAGAAAAGGATAGTGCACGCGAGCTTGTCTATAATGCATTGAAATATCTCAAATTTTCTTGTGAAATTGGTGTACGGATTAACCATATTAGCACTCCGTGGGGATATGATGACCTGGATTATCTGCTGCCCGCCAAGCCGGATTACATTCGCCTGCCAAAGGGTGAGAGCGGGGACGAGATCAGAGATATCGATAAAATTATTACAAAAGCGGAAGAAGAATATGGCTTCGAGCCGGGAACGATCAAGATTATGGTTTCAATTGAAAGTCCCAAGGGACTGCGAAACGCCTATGAAATAGCTTCTGCCAGTCCCAGAATGATAGCCATCGCCATTGGTGGTGAAGATTTTGCCACTTCGCTAAAGACGGAAAAAACAAAAGGCAATGCCATTACCGGCGGCAGGGAATTGTTTGTCGCAAGAAGCATGATTGTATTTGCCGCAAGGGAAGCAGGCATTCAGGCGATTGACTCTGTATTCTCCGATTTGCGCGATGAACAAACATTTCTTGCCGAAGTGGAGCTAGCCAAAGAACTGGGCTTTGACGGCAAATCCTGTGTTAATCCCCGCCAGATAGATATTATCCACCAGGTTTATACTCCTTCTGAGAAAGAAATTGATTATGCTCACCGGGTTCTTGCAGCCTATAAGGATGCGTTGACAAAGAATTCAGGGGTTATCGCCCTGAATGGAAAAATGATCGATGCGCCCATGGTCATAAGAGCGGAGCGTGTCTTGGCTAATGCCCGCTCTGCCGGCGTTTACCAGAAGGAGGAAATCGAATGATTAATGCAGCAGGAAGGGAAATTCCAGCCAGCATACAGGGTTATAAGGAAGTGATATTATACGCGGGGCCGTTTGCAACCCAGCCAACGCCGGATGCACGCAAGGCTGGCCCAATACTCAAAGCCGTGTATCCGGGCAAGGATAAACTTTTACAATCCCTCGATGAAGCCATTGAAGCATCTGGATTAAAAGATGGGATGACTATTTCATTCCATCATGCCCTTCGTAATGGCGACTATGTAATGAATATGGTCATTGATGCGATCGCCCGTAGGGGCATTCGAGGATTAACATTGGCGCCAAGCTCATTTTTGGATAATAATGACGCACTTATTCCTTATTTTGAGCAAGGAGTTATTACTGCGGCCCAAACCAGTGGTTTGCGGGGTAAACTTGGCAAAATGATGACGGTGCAAGGGCTCATTAAACCAACTATTGTTAGGCCTCATGGCGGTCGGGTTCGCGCCATTGAGTGCGGGGAACTGAAGATTGACGTTGCATTTATTTCAGCGCCGACATGCGATACTTATGGTAATATCAACGGGGCTTATGGGCCGGCGGCCTGCGGTTCGTTAGGGTACGCAATGGTGGACGCCCGTATGGCTGATACGGTTGTGGCAATTACAGATAATCTGGTTGACCACCCGATTTGCCCAGTGAGTATACCTCAATATCAAATCGATTATATTGTGAAAGTTGATTCGATCGGTGATCCGAAAGGTATATCGACTGGAGCATTGCGTGTTACCTCCAATCCCCGTGATCTCCTGATGGCGAAGACTGCCGCTAAAGTTATAGAGTATGCAGGGTATTTCAAAGAGGGATTTGGCATGCAGTTGGGCGCAGGCGCCGCGTCTGTGGCTACTGGAAAGTTCTTGAGAGAGACTATGCTGCGTGACAAAGTTGTTGCGAACATGGCCATTGGCGGCATACTGGGGCCATTCTGCGACCTTCTTGATGAAGGTCTGATTAAAACGCTGTTTGATACCCAGTCCTTTGATGCCCGGAGCATTCAATCCCTTCGAGATAATCCTAGACATCAGGAGTATGACTGCACATTCTATTGCAACCCTTGGAATAAGGGGGCCATGGTTAATAAGCTTGATTACGTAGTCTTAGGCGCTACAGAAGTAGATGTTAACTTTAACGTAAACGTCATGACCGACTCCAACGGAATCATGATGGGCGCCCTTGGAGGACATCCGGATGCGTCTGCTGGGGCAAAATGCACCATTATCTGTGCACCCCTGCTGAGGGGGCGTCTGCCAATGATAACTGATGCCGTGCAAACAATTTCCACACCCGGCGATACGGTTGATGTGATCGTTACAGACCGCGGCGTGGCAGTTAACCCCAAACGTCCAGATTTGATCGAGAACCTTAAGGGCTCAGGACTTCCACTGATGACGATTGAGCAGCTCCGCGATTTGGCCTACGAACTTGGTGGTAAACCGGCGCCGTTGAATATCAGTGAGGAGATCGTTGCTGTTGTGGAATACCGTGATGGCACTGTATTAGATGTAATCAGGCGACCGATCTTGTGATGAATAAAAAAACCCATGATAAGGATTTTAGCCTACATGGGGTGTTATGAAATAAGCCTTCCGGTGATCGCCGGAAGGCGTTTTTAATGTACCCAAAGTTTAAACTATGAGAACATAAGCCTTGAAAATGAAGGCTGGTGGCTATTGGCGGCCCTTAGCCAGGATTAGTACCAGTTTTGACGGTACTACATCTTATCCTCCGCCTAGGCACTAACCCAGGCATGGACAAAAACTACTTGCTAGTCATCTTTGCGAGCAGGCTGTCTGCTTCGGCCGGTTTTGTTTTGTGCAAAGCCAGCAGGCTTAGCGCCATCGGGTGATAAGACAAGCCGCAGACCAGCTTGCTGAAATGGAATGCCCCGATTTCACTGAGTGAAGGAAAGTGTGAGCGATACATTAAGCTCCCGACTCGCCAGAGAACGATGCTGTGGTGAGCGGTGAACAGCCGCGGGCCGATTTCCTCGAGATGGTGATAGAGTTCATGGGCTATTGCGATCTCTTCCAGTGAACCAGTCTGCCAATCAGAGAAGCTCCGTTGGCGAAGAGTCGAACTAAGCAGCCGCAGAGTTTTATCATATAGTGTGATGATACGCGCGGCAGGTTCGTATGTGGAGAGAATGGGATGAGAACCTGAGGATGTATCAGTATGCCGGATTTTGAGCCCATATTCCGCGGCGATTGCTGAGGGGGCTTTGCGGCCATAGCGACTGAGAAGTTGCTCTGCTTGCCAAGCGGCGCAAGCGAGTGCAGCAGCAATGATCTTCTTTTCCTGTCCTGCTGGTGCCTTTCCCCGCAAAGGATCCAGCTCGAACTGCAGCGAGGCCCACTCTCTGTCAGACAGTTGGGCAGTTTCACGTAAGCGCGAATAAAAATTATAAGTCATTTTTAGCCGCCACCACAATCGACTGGTCCTCAGGCAGAAATTCGTCGAGCTCGGTAGAAATGACATTCATGATATGATCTTTACTTGGCATGCCGGAGTAGTCGAGTACACGGCCGCCGATACAGAGATAAACGTCAGGAAAGAGGATCATGTCGCTCTTGTAGTTTGTCATGGTTTCCCATAACTCATCAATGAGCCCAGATACGGAGGACACGGTGCCTTCTTGGACCGCTGCATCGCCGCGCTGGACTTTGATGAAGCCTTTCCTGTCCACCACACGGATCGGATGTTTTCCTTTCTGTTTGGCAGCTTTAGAGGAGAAGACAAATAGCGCCGGAGTCTGACCGACCAGCACTGTATCTTCAGGAGTCGTACACATCGAGTCAGCGGCGAGGGCGCGGCTTTCTTCAACGCTTGCTTCTTTTAACAAGTCGGTTGTCTGCACGGCGGTGGAGCCTAACGCGATAGCACGAACTTGCTGGGTTTGCGCGTTTATTTCTATATAGATTTCTACTGTATCCGGCACGGCGCCGCTGCTGATCGCCGCTTGACGCGCTTCGCGCTTGATGGCTTTGATGTCTTCGCTGGTGGGATTGGGAATCACTCGCTCCACCACGTCCCGAACCATTGCCAGTCCGACGCCGATGGAAGAGATGACCTCCGCCTGCTCAGGAATTTTGAACTTGAGGCCGGTTCGCTCAGCGGTGAAGGGCAAGAGAGATGACGCTCCACCACCGCACCCGACCAGCATAATCTGGTCTTGTTCTAGCTTATATTCGCGGGCCAGAGCTTCGACGATAGGGAGTATCTTGTCAGTTGCTTTGGTCAGGATGGCGCGGGCGGTTTCTTCGATCGTCATACCGAGCATCTCAGCCAGCGGCTTCATTGCCTTGCAGCAGGAACTGTAGTTGCCGTAGGCGTGCCACTGAGGCCGGGTCAGTTTTAGCACATTCGCGGCGCATGTATTGGTGACGGCGATGCGTTTGCCATTTTTCAGACGAAGTGTAACATAGTCAGCCGGATCGCCTAGTTTCGGCTGGACGAATTCAATGACAGGATCGACGATCTCGCTTTCATCCGTGAAGGCGGCATAGCCGAGGCCGGCGATGTGAGCGCTGCGCGGCCCGACATCTACTAGACTTCCGCCTGAGATCCGTACCATACTGCCACCGGCTACACCAAGCACCCGTACGTCCAGTGAGCTGATCGCGGTGCGGTGCCCGCCTACTACAGCGTAGTTGATGGTAGGACGGCCGTTTTTTATCACGCCGATATTGGTGCTGGTGCCGCCGACTTCAAAGTATATTCCGTTTGAGGCTCGCAGGTACATCAGTGCGCCAATGACGCTGGCGGCCGGGCCTGAGAGCATCGTCAGGACGGGACGTCGCTGCACTTCGGCGATGTCCATGACGCCGCCGTCGCCGCGCATGATCATGAGCGGCGCCTTGATGCCGGTTTTGCGGACACTGCCTTCGGTGCTTTTGGCTGTCTCAAACATACGGGGCAGGATGCTCGCATTAATGACTGCTGAGCGGGTACGGACAGTGAGTCCATACAGTTTGGTGATTTCATGACCAGCTGTAGCTGGTATGCCTAGCTGGGCGGCGACATCCTGCAAGAGCGATTCTTCTGCCGTTGAGTCAACACCAAAGGCGCGGGAGGCTACGACGACGCGCGCGCCACGGCTTTTAAGTTCACTGATTATAGTCTTTGCCGAGGCATTGGATAGGCTTTTCACGTCAAGGTACATATGGTGTGTTTTGATGCTTTTTCCTGTGCCAAGCGGGACATCATTCAAATTTGTCTGCCGTTTAGCCAAGAGCCCTTCAAAGAAACCCGAGGCCATACCGACGATGCCGACTTCTGCTACGTCGCCCTCGAGCAGCGCGTTAGTGGCCTGAGTCGTGCTATGGGCGATAAAGATGACTTCATCTGGACTGATGTTGTTTTCTGACAGGCAGCGTTCAAAAGCCTTGACCACGCCGGCCGCAACGCCGGCTTCATGGGTGTGGGTAGTGAGCACAGACGCCTTGCCGAGTATTTCATGCGTGTCATTATCGAGGGCGACGGCCTTGGTAAAGGTGCCGCCCACGTCTATTCCCATACGGATTGCACGTTTGACCATGAGATGACATCAGCTCCTTCTGTGGTGCGCCGCTGTTTTTTGAGTGCGAGAATCTACAGAGAAAAGGCCACTTTTACCACAGAGTAAACAGAGGGGAGCTAGAGTTCGCAGAGTGGGTACCTCTGTGTACTCTGTGGTTAGTGTTCTCCGTTTCTAAAAACCGCCGCAGCAGTTTCTCTTGACAGACTAATTATTTGCCAAAGAAAGACACAGCCAGCAGGCAATTGATAAGCACACACAGCCAAGCCCAGGCGACGCCGCTGCGCAGATGCTGCGTTACAGGAACTTTGCTGTAGCTGATTGCCCAGAGATTCCAGGATTGGGTTGGGCACATGGAAATAGCCATTGAGATGGTCGGTACGTAAACGAGCGGCAGCAAAAGAGCAGGTGGGAAGATATTGAGCCCAACCAGGATAGAGATCGTTGCACTGCCAGCGCCCCAAGCCATTAGCGGACCACGGAACAGTCCGAGCGGCGCTACTACACCAAAGGCTATGGCGATAGTCCACGGATTAGTGGGAATGAATGGACCGAGAACGGCTTTGAAGATGCCGGCGACTTTTCCTGCCGCCGCGCCGAACATCGCAAGGGTAAACAACATGCCTAGGAGTAGTGCCACGTCAGCGGTGCCGTCTTTTAGGCCCCGAAGCAGCATGGCTTGCGCGTTTTGCCAGGGAAGCAGTTTATTTGTTGTCACTAAGGTAAGGAAAATAGCAAGAATCATACCGGGTAGCGGGGGCCAGTTAAACAGAACAGCCATCAAGACCGGCACAGCAGGTACTATATAGGCGATAGCGGAAACGTGCGCCGTATTAGGCGGCGCGGCAGGGGCAGACCAGGCCTTGACTGTCTTTTTCAAAGACAGATTATAAATCAGCATAAGAACGATAACACTGAGTGACACAAGCATAGCCGTCAGTCCGAAGGTAAAGTAGGGGCCGTTGAACGGAACCGAGTTTGGCGGGAAGAACATGATGATTTGCTTAAACAGAACCTGGTTAATATACATTGCCGCGCCGATCGACATCGTGAATGCCGGAACAGCGACCTTTTCCGGCACACCGATCGATAGGAGGACCGGCAGAGCAATGACGCCAATCGCGATGACTGCGCCAACGCCAAAGGTACTGGTGAAGATAAAGGTAGTAACAAGTGATACCAGAATCGTTGTCACGAGCGCCTTGTCGCCGCCTAACTCAACGGCACGGCGGATGAGAGAGCCGGCGATACCGGTCTCGACCAGCATGCGCCCGAACCAACTGCCGAAGATGACGACGATGGCTGTCGGCCCGTAGCTTTCGGCGCCTTTTTGGATGATGTCATTCACTACAGCGGTGTAGGGCATTTGACCAATGATGGCCCAAGCCAGGGCGGAAACCAGAAAGCCAAAAATTAGGTTGCCGCCACGCATGGCAAAGAGCACCAAACCAACGTACACGACCAAGAGCAGAATCGTTTGTAGACCTTCCATTTAACTCCCTCCTTTAAAATGCGCCATATTTTTTGTAGGCTTCTGTAATGGGGAGTCCTGCGCGCAGTTCCCTGCGCATACCACTTTCTCGAGTATACACCTCCTCTGCTGCCGTCAGGATATCGAAAATCATGTCCTTGGGCACAATGACCACTCCGTCCGTATCGCCGAATACGAAGTCGCCGGGATGGATGACCGTCTCGCCGATCATAATGGGGATTTGCCACTCGCAAATATTCCAGCGGCCGATGGAACTGGCGGCACACTTGAATTTGGCAAATACGGGATACTGCATTTGATCGATAAAGTCTACGTCGCGAACGCCTCCATCGACGACAGCACCGAGGCAGCCACGTTCGCGCGCCGCTGTAGACATGATTTCACCCCAGTGAGCTGATGTTAGATGTCCGCCGCATGCCCAGACCGAAATCGTCATGGGGGTAATGCTATCAAGCATTGCAATGCGCAGAGAACTGTCATTGTCGCTAGTGTTTTCCGCTAGTTCGCCTCGGCCTGTAAAGGCTAGTCCCGCCACGGTTTTTACCGCAGTATAGGGGGTAATGCAGTAAGGAAGAACTTGGCTTCTAAAGCCACGTTTGTCCAGCATGTCGGCAATTGCGCCGGTATAGAGCTTTTGGTAGCGCTTGCAGATTGACGCTAATTCTGCAAGATCCATCTCAATTCACCTTCCTTTTACTGATTGGCTGACAGGCAAGATAAGAACCCTGCCAGTACTCATTGTTATTCACGCCGCAGTATGGTAAGAACAAAAATACGTGTGTTTCCTTGTCCAGTGACACAGGAAAATCAGTAAGACGTCAACTAAAGCAAACGATTTATAAATCAGTTTGCAACTTGAAAAAGCTGAACGTGAATTAATCGCAAAGAACAACAGTTAAAATAATTTGCGCCATAAAAAAAGATGTTAAAAAATTGGACCCCTTTCAGTTAGATACCAAAAACTGAAAGGGGTCCAATACTTATGGAGCTACAAATTACCGTCAAGAACAGCGCTGCTGCTAAGCCGAGTGAGAAGAATAAGGCTTATCGGTTGCTGATTAGATAATGGGGGGGAAATCCTGTAAAATTTTGCATCAATTTGGCAGGTTTTTATGATTATATGGTTAATTACTTCAAGGTAAATAAACTCAAGTCGAGAAAGTATTATTTTATGGGAAGGGAAATATGATCAGAATGCTTAAAGCGTTAATTATCGTAATCTCAGTACTGGTATGTATCGTTGCACCTGTTTTTGCTTCTCCTAATTGGATTACGATGGATGAAAAGCCAACATTGATCTATCAAATAGACGCGGAAGCAGTAGTATTTTCCGGAGAAGATTCTGATAAACAACTGGAAATATGGATGAAAACTCTCCAAAAGGATGGAACTGGATCATACATGGTGGCTCATTATCTGGTGAAGGAAAACGGCCTGAGCTTCATCCTAAAAGAAAGAACGATGAATTCGGCAACCGGAGTCGTCATCAGCTCATTCCAAAATACATCGGATAAATGGAGTGTGACTACGCCTAGCTCACCAATCGGTTCTAGCGCGACTCGTATTTTTGCCGAGTACCGGAGAAACCCGGAAGGATTCAATTTAAAAGCTCTAAGTAATAACCTGGCTACCGCCCCTGAGGCAAAGGCGAAAGACACGAATCGCCTGTCAGCGGGAATAACGGTGAAAGCTGATCCCCAGTTATCACCCGATGTGGTAGACAAGGCCAAAATGGTCGTGGAGGAGACTCGCGAGTTTTATGAGCATAAATATGGCGTTACTCTATCAAGTCCAATTGAAGTACTCATGGTGGCCAATAAAGAGAACTATCGCAAAGCCTTGATGGAGGTATTCAAACTTACTCCGTCCGCTGCCGACAAATGGGCCGCCCATACTAACGGCATTTCCCAAGGGAACGGAGTCATCACATCCGCACTGAATAAGGGTGCACCGACTTGGGTGTATTATGCCCTTCTTTGTCATGAACTTACCCACAACTATCAACGCCAGCTCGCGCCGGGCATGCCGCCGGGGAAAATGAGCTGGCTTTGGGAGGGCATGGCCGACATGGTTTCGGCTCAGATCATGGCTGACAAAGGCGTTCAGACGCTGGCACAGACACGGAAAACTTGGCTCGATTATATGCGAAAGCAACCTAATCGCCCCCTAGACGTGAAGGTATTGGGAAACCAGAGCCAATGGTTCAAGGCGGAGGAAACATATGGAGATGTTACGGTAATACACTTTGCTGGACTGGCAGTAGATTATCTCGTACAGCAGAAAGGGTATAATCCTCTATTTGACTATGTGCGACTGGCTGCGACTACCGACGGTCCTAGTGCCTTTGTTACGGCCTTTGGCATGACGCTCGACCAGTTTAGCGCTGATTTCCAAAGCTATATTAACGAGAAATTGGCCAAATAGACTTGTTTCCCCCTGTCCATGGCAGTATATTCTTAAAAAAATCGCCGTTTGACCCGATACGGAGAACCGTTCATTGGTAAAGGCGAAAAATGGTTTTGAGCTAGGAATGGCTCGAGCAGGATTTTAGCTATAGATGAGAAATAAGGGGCAGTCTCAAAATGGTATTTTTGAACCTATAGAGACAGCCCCTTTTATGTTTTATAAGCAAATATAAACATTTTTAATGATAAAGGCTAAATGAGAATAGGAGGGGATGAAAAAAGGGATAGCAAAGCTAAGGATAGACGATCCTAGGTAACTTAATATAAGTTAGTCTCATGATATATCTACTTCAGTAACTTAGAAGGTGCCACTTGCTTGTACTTTTTAAATTGGCGGCTAAAGTAGTTACTATCATTAAATCCGACAGACATGGCAACCTCAGTGATATTCAGCTTGCTTTCCTGTAACAGAGTTGCCGCTTTGTTTAAACGGAGATGGTTGATGTATTCAGTCGGTGCTTTGCCGGTGAGGCTCTTAAACAGGCGACAGAAATAGTGGGGGCTCATGTTGGCCAGAGAGGAAAGTTGGCCAAGACTAAGCTTTTCTGTGTAATGATAGTCAATGTATTCTAGCACTGGTGTAAGGCGGTCTAAGGTTCTGCGCTGACGGTCCTTTTCAGTCTCGCTAAGGGTTTGTTCCCCGTAATAGCGTAGCAACAAAACCAGAATGCGATAAATGTACGCTTTAACAGCCAGTTCATATCCCAGTTCTTGGCGGTAGTATTCGAAAATGAGCTGGCGAACCTCCTCCAGCAGTTCACTATCCCGGTCAATCTGGTTGCGAAAGAGAATCCGGTTTTGTACTAAGGGTGTCATGTATTTAGTCTGGCATAAATCAATCTGGTTGCTATGAATGAAGGAAAGGTCGAATTCCACTACATAGTAAACAAGTTGGGGAGATAGGTTTTCGCAGTAGTGTACGTCATTGCTGTTGACAATGATTAACTCTCCGGGGCCAACTTGAATCGGGCGAGAATTACAGTAGATTACCGCTTCGCCTTTTTCAAAATACAGTATTTCAAAATTTTCATGCCAGTGGCATTCAATAACGGTTCCCAATCTTTGGTGTTCACTGCGGTGGATGTCTACGGGAAAATCTCTCTTCATACTAAAGTCGCATCGTCCGCTGATTTTGGTTATATCCGTACGAATCACCTCTGTCAATATTGTGCTATGTTATAACAACATCGTTCATGAATTATTAGGGGGGTTATAAGTACAATAGTATCATACCTGATATTTTTATGGCAACTTAATGCTAGTATAGCATGTATAAGTTCTTTGAACTGGTAAAGCCGGATAAAACAAGGACGGGAACGATTCCGCAGAGTAAAGGAGGCCTCTGTGGAATGGTACCCTGTACTTCCGTTAATGTTAATGACCGTGCAGGTTTTTCTTCTAAAGTTTTAGTAAACTCCTGCTGTGAGGTATTTTCCTAAGGGGGGAGATAAATGCTCCACATTGCCGAATTCATAACTCGTGAGATTATCAATTTCCGGGGTAATCCCATGGTTGAAGTTGACGTGATTCTATCGGACGGGACACTTGGTCGTGCCGCCGTACCCTATCGTACTCCCCTCAGTATGGATGAACAAGCAGAAGTTCACATTGATAATGAAAGAGGTCTCTTTGGCAAGGAGATAATACCGGCGCTGGAGAACGTAAAGAGCATAGCCACCAAGCTTGTGGGCATGGACGCTCTGGATCAGGCAGGGGTGGACCATATTATGATGGAGGATGGCAGGCACAGCAAGGAGAGTGTGGGGGCCAACGCTAGCCTAGGGGTCTCGCTTGCTGTCGCAAAAGCGGCAGCTGCATCACTTAATATGCCACTCTTCCGGTATATTGGCGGGGTTAACACTTTGCAAATGCCTGTTCCGATGATTAACCTTTTAAGCGGTGGCGAACATGCTGCCAACAATCTCGATTTTCGAGAATTCATGATTGTTCCAGTGGTGGAGGCTTCTTTTGTTGAAATCTTTCGAATGTGTACTGAAGTTTACCATGCTCTGAAAAATATCCTTAGAAGTTGTGGGCGGAACGCCGCTTGCGGTGACACAGGAACTTTTGCTCCTAACTTACTATCCAATGAAGAAGCATTGGCTGTGCTTTGTAATGCTATTCATAAAGCCGGTTACAAGGCGGGTAAACAATTCGCTCTGGCTATTAATGTGGCGGCCTCAGATTTTTTTGCAGGCGGAGAATATAATTTCACCGGAGAAGGTTTTATTAAAACACCTACAGAGATGGTAGAGTATTACATCGGTTTAATGGACGAGTATCCGATTATCGCCATTGAAGACGGTATAGCAAGAGATGACCATGAAGGGCGGAGTTTGTATTACCGGCATCTGGGCGACAAAGTGCAACTGCTGGGCTATGATATTTTTGCTGCCAATGTTGAGCAAGCAGGGCGCCGTATGGAAAGCAAAATGGGGAAATCTATCCTGATCAAGGTCACCCAGGCAGCTACACTTTCGGACATTCTCGATAGGGTTAAAAGGGTAAAAGAGGCTGGATACAGCTGCGTTATTGCTAACTGTTCGAGCGAAGCAGAAGACCCTGTGATAGCTGATATTGCCGTAGGGGTAAACGCTGCCCGAATCAAAGTGGGACCGCCGGCTCGCACTAATCAGGTCGCTGTATATAACCAACTTCTCCGTATCGAGGAGGATAGGAAGACGATTAGGACCGCCAGTCGGAGACTTGGCGAGCCGACTGGGCTGTCATTGGCTATCTATTCGTGAAGAAAAGCACTGCCCAGGTTACTTCTTTAGTCATAACGGCATATACTTATGCTGTTGCATCAGATCAAAACAGCAAAGAAATTCACGCAACTAGCTAAAAAGTAAATTTAGAAAGTATAAAATAAACTTGAAAAGAGGTATACCATGGGAAAAATTAAATTAGCACTTATCGGCTGCGGCTATCTTAACGAAATCGTAGCTAATGCATTGAAGGACGGCTATCTGCCGGAGTATGAGCTTATTGCTGTTCTGGGAAAAGACTCTAATCGCACAAAAGCATTCGCTGAACGACACGGCTGCAAGGCCTGTGCCGATATTGATGAACTTATGGGGATGAAGCCGGATTTTACGGCTGAAGCTGCATCAGTAAAAGCTATACAGGAATACAGCGAAACAATATTAAATGGCGGCTCAAACCTCGTTGTGCTGTCAATCGGCGCATTTGCCGATCGTGAATTCTACGAACGCGTAAAAAATACCGCCGCTCAGAACAAGCGTCGCGTATACATTGCCAGCGGCGCCGTGGGTGGCTTTGATGTTCTGCGTACAGCCGCGCTGATGAGCCCGATTACAGCGTCCATCGGCGCACAGAAAGCACCGGCTTCGCTTAAAAATACACCGCTTTTCACTAATGAATTAATGGACATCACGGTACCACAGCAGGTATTCAGCGGCACTACCAAGGAAGCGATAGCCATACTGCCGACCAAGGTAAACGTAGCAATCGCTACCGCCCTTGCCAGCGCGGGTCCGGAAAACACAACAATGAATATCAAAGCCGTGCCGGGCTTCAAAGGCGATGAATACAAGATTGAAATACAAGGCGAAGAAGTACGCGCCGAACTCAACATCTATTCCCGTACTAGCGCAATTGCCGCCTGGAGCGTTGTAGAGGTTTTGCAAAATGCCGTAGCGCCGATTGTATTTTAGGAGGGTTCATGCAATGTTTAAAAAATTAGTTGCCATAGAACCGGTAAGCCTGATTCCGTCTGCGGAACGAAAACTCCATGAGTATGCAAAAGAAGTAGTGCTGTTTGATGACGTCCCGAAGGACGATGCGGAAATCATCCGTCGAATCGGCGATGCTGATGCCGTACTGGTCAGTTATACCAGCCGTATCGAAAAAAACGTACTTGATGCCTGCCCCAACATCCGCTACATCGGCATGTGTTGCAGCCTATATTCGGAAGCAAGCGCCAATGTAGATATTCGCACCGCACGTGCCAAAAATATCACAGTATACGGTATCCGCGATTACGGCGACCAGGGCGTTGTCGAATATATAACCAGCGAACTTATCCGTTATCTCCATGGTTTCGGTGATAAACAGTGGCAAGGACTGCCGGTTGAGCTTACAGATTTAAGAGTCGGCATAGTCGGCCTTGGTACTTCCGGACAGATGATTGCCGCCGGCCTTCAGGCCCTGGGAGCCGATTTGTATTATTTCAGCCGCACCCGCAAGCCGGAACAAGAAGAAGCAAAAAATATCAAATACCTGCCACTGAAAGAACTGCTGAACACAGTTGATGTCGTCTGCACCTGCCTGAATAAAAACGTTATCTTATTCCACGATGAACAATTTGAATGGCTTGGCAATCACAAAATAATGTTCAATACCTCTATAGGTCCGTCGCACGATATTCCCGCCCTTGCCAAATGGCTCGAACATGGTGATAACGAATTTTTCTGCGACACTGCTGCTGCTCTCGGCGATGATACCGGTAAGCTTCTTGCCAGCCCCCATGTAAACTGCATGAACATATCATCCGGGCGCACCAGGCAGGCTTTTGACCGCCTAAGCGAAAAGGTGTTAAAAAATATCAAAATATTTATAAACGAAAATAGCCTTTAAACGTTATACAGGCAACACGGGTTTCTAACCAAGTAGGGGAAATCTTGGCAGTATGCACAGATAGCCAGCGGTAGCCAGCAAATTGTCTCGTCCGTTAAAGGATAGACAAATTAACAAAAAAACGCCTTCGCTATTCGAGTTCTGAAAGCCTTGAAGCCGTGAATTTTACGGTTTCTTTTTTTTAGTCTGATAGACTAATGGGTGACTCTTGGATTGAAAAACCTTTCAAGTCAAATAATAGATACGTTCACTTTTGTCAGTTCTTGCTAACGTGAATACCATGGACTGCACCGGAAACTAAAGGAGGGGTAATATGAGTATCTATGATTATGAAGTGAGTACCATTGACGGCAAGGAAGTTTCGCTAGCTGATTATAAAGGTAAAGTATTAATCATTGTTAATACTGCCAGTAAATGCGGATTTACTCCGCAGTATGAAGAACTGCAGAAGCTGTATAACGCTTATGCTGATAGAGGTTTAGAGATTCTTGGCTTCCCAAGCAACCAATTTGCCGAACAAGAGCCTGGGAGCAATGCAGAGGTGCAACAATTTTGCCAGATTAATTATGGGGTTAGTTTCCCAATGTTTGAGAAAACAGAGGTTCGCGGAAAAAATGCGCATCCCTTGTTTGTTTACTTGACTGATAAAGCACCATTTAAAGGCTTCGACTCGAGCCACCCTATTGGCGGAAAGCTGCAGGAAATATTGAAGGAAAAATTTCCGGAGCTACTTGAGGGGGATTCTATTAAGTGGAACTTTACTAAGTTCCTAATTAACCGGCAAGGTGAAGTTGTAGGTCGTTATGAGCCTACAACTTCACCAATGGAAATGAAAAATGAAATTGAGAAGTTTCTGTAATCTGATCGTAATAGCTATGCGGAGGAAGAGACAAATTCAAAAACTATAAAAAAATAGAACGCAAGTCATCTTTGTTGTAGCGATGACTTGCGTTCAGTGTATATGGTGCTTACACCCGGTTGTTAATCCCTTGGGTGCGCATTTCAGTTCTAAGGGTAGTGCTTTGATTTATAGCCATAATTCGGCGGGGAAGATTCGGGTGCGATGAGAGTATTTCCGAAAACCAAATCCAAAACCCGGTTTCCTTGGTAGCCTGAGCGAGATAATCATCGGTATTTACGTCCAAGTATAGCTTTTTGCCAGCGGCTAATACAAGGATTCCGGCTGTAGCGCCAGCGGGTTGAGTATGAGCGGCAATGAGATCACAAGAGTATTCGCAGGCTCTTGAGTAAGCCTGGGATAAAAATGGGATGAAGGTGGAAGGTAATAAAACCCATCTCCAATTCAAATGATTCCTTTTTATATGAGCGAATTCGTGACTAATTATAAATCCTAGAGCATCTTTACCTTGTTCAAAAGCCAATTCTAAAATTTCCGAGTATACGGCAACATAGTTTCTACCAAGGAAGCGCATGGCAAAAGCGTTTAATACTCCACCAGATTGGATGATATAGATCGGAGGCATTGTTCTAAGTTCCATCTGGGCTGCAATTTCCTGGGCAAGTTGATGTACTTCTGGAAATTGTTTCTCGGAAACTCGAATCCCATTTCCTCGGAGATGTCCGACAGCCAAGCCTTGAACGATAAGACCGACTAAGGCGCCAATAATGAGATAGAATATCCCTATTACGGACAATACCAATAGGAAATAAATTAGAATGCTGACGATGACGGAAATCGCGAAATAAAGTTTTTCCTTTGGATGTATTAAAGAGGGCATAAGAGCTCCTTTCCGGTTGGGAATATTTGATTGATATGTATATTCTACCGTAGATTGTAGAATCCTTCCTCTATATGTTAATGCTAATTTATGAATTAACGCTCTTAACGCTAAATTTAAAGACCAGGAAGCCCATTTATAAGGGCTTCCTGGTCTTTTATTCTGCCTAATGAAAGAGCATTAACTACTAGCAAAACGTAACAGTGGATAGTGTTTCAGATCCTATCCAGCCTGAACGAGAGTGACAGTGTGATCATCACGATGAACCTAGAGTTTTCCGCTGGACGGAGATCTTTGACGATCCGATGCTGACGGTAGCTATCGTTGACCGCATGACGCATTGTTCTCATATTGTTGATGCCAATTTCGAATGTCAAATGGCTCAATTTCTGATTGCTTTTCGCACTTTTGCTTATCTTTATTAGTTTCATATGCTGACAAGAGGATAGCAATTGTATAAAATATAAGCATTTCCACCTTCAGTTCCCTCCCTCGCAATATATCCAAGTTTTAATTAAAGTATAGTCCTGTTGCATTAATCTGTTAAATTGGCGTTGGTTATTGTATCAATAGGATTTTCTTAGAAAGCATATTCGTATTGCCAAGCAGGAGAACAGAGCTGTAATTAGAAGAGTATAAAGCATTACTACGTCAGGGATATAAACTGACATCCCAATTGGTTCAAGAGGTGAAATATGGACATTCAGTTTTTTCAAACTTTTTTAATGGTTGCGAAACTAGGCAACATGACCCAGACAGCAGAACAACTGAACTTTACACAGCCAACGGTTACGGGGCAGATACGCACCTTAGAGCAACATTTTGGTGTTATGTTATTTGACCGCGTCGGCAAGAAATTATACATAACTGACGCAGGACGAGTACTAATGGATTACGCAGAAAGGCTATTGACGACCTATGATGAGGCGCAAAAGGCATTAAGCGTTCACCCAGGGAATATTAACCTGGGAATTGCGACAACATCTGTCAATTACATTTTGGTACCATTTCTCCAAGAGTTTCAACAACAAGCGCCTAAATGCTCCGTTGCGATGGAAATGTGCCTCAATACAACTGCAGTTGTAAAGGGTATAGTGGAAAATCGGTTTGATTTGGGTTTTATTCAAAATGAAGTTACGGTAGATTGCCTAGCTGGGTTTGAGGTATTCAAAGATCAATTGGTTTGGGTTATGCATCCGAAGTTAGCGGAGAATTTTAATTACAGCACTAACATCTTGAGCTATCCGCTCTTAGTATATAAAACAGGGGGACTATTTCGCACGTTATACGAAAAAACACTAGGACGAAAAAAAATTGAACCGATAATCGAATACAGTGATTCGGAATCGATGAAAAATGCAATTTTGCAGGGCTTGGGATGTGGCGCCTTGCCGATGATTATGATTAAGCAACATCTTGAAGACGGTACGTTAATTGAATTTACAAATATTCCACGTCCCGCTTTTAGTGTTTGGGTAGTCTTTCATAAGGATAAAATATTATCCCGGGAAGCAATGAATTTAATAAAAATTCTGCAGGAAGGAGCTAATAATATGATGGGGTAAGATATGCCGTTGTTTATGTGGTGAAACGAGTTTTGTGATTGGTGCAACGTCTACTTTTATAATGAGAAAAATCATTGCAAAGGGGAGTTACCTTGTTTAGAGAAATGAGACGTAAAGAAAAACTTATGTCTAAGGACGATACAATCAAAATCATAAAAGAAGCCGAATTCGGGACTTTAGCTAGCATTGGGGGAAATGGATATCCCTATTCTGTACCCTTAAATTATGCTTATGAGAACGATGTGATATATTTTCATTCTGCTCCTGAGGGTAATAAAGTAGAAAACATAAAGTTTAACAATAAAGTCAGCTTTTCAATTGTGAGTTATCATAAATTACTACCCGACAAGTTTGATACTGAATATGATAGTGCCGTAATCTATGGTAAGGCAGTTGAAATCACAGACGAGGAGGAAAAGAAACGCGCTCTTATATTACTGGTAGAAAAGTATTCAAGCGATTATTGTAAGCAAGGCATTGCGTACATAGAAAAGGGTATAAATGCTACTACTGTTTTTAAAATACAAATTGAACAGATGACTGGAAAATTAGGACGATAGCTGAATTATAGATTTGAAAAAACGAGAGTAAAATAGAATTCCGGGAATAGTGCCGTAAAGGAGGTTGCAATGGTTTTAAATATTGCGAATGGGACAGCGTTGAAAGAGTATTTAACTGATAAATATGCTAATGATGAAAAAATTATTTCATTTAATGAATCAATGATTACAGGTAAGAGCAGTGAAACGGTTTTTAATGATGAATTTTTTCGCGTCCGCGCTAAATCATTGGGTATAAATTATGATCAATATCTTCAAATTACAGTTGCTGAATTAGATGAATTATTAAATAAAGCACATTCTAAAATTGTACTGTGGTTTGATGAAGATATGTTTTGCCAAATAAATCTACTGACCTTATATGCCTATTTGGACAGCACTCATTTTGATGGAGAAGTTCGATTGAATATCATTCCCCAGAATTTTTACCAATATAATGTGGGAGATATAGTAATAAAATCCTATGAATTAAACGTAAAGGGGTACTACTCAATTTACAAGGATGTTATGATACGAAACGTTTTTACAAAAAATAAATTTCCTGTTTTAGAAGAAATGCAAAAAGGTATTCGCCTATATGAAAATTATATTTCGGATAACAGTGAAATTAGAGCGGCTATTAAAAAAATGGTTCAAAATAATCAGAGCAAACTCTATATAATAAAAGAAATTATTGAGAAATATTCAAATTACGGTATAGGTGACTATAATATTGAATTACTGTACAACAAAGAAACTTTGCGGGATTCCGAATAAGAATGTAAGTCATAGTTAATGATTAATGCCTTTTTAAAATTCGATAATACAATGTGGCATGTAATGGAATCTAAAATGATATGTAATAGAACAGCCGGTAAAGCCTTGAATTAGTTGGATTTGCTGGCTTTTTTAGGATTTGTAAACAATGACGGTGAGGGGCCTGTTTGTTAAGGTATCGCTAAGATTTAAAGACCAGGTACCGTCATTAATTACGGTTTCTGGTCTTTTATATTGACGTAAGCGTATATATCCTTTAGCATTGCCTAGGTTATGGGGAGCTGTTTCGCGACTAATCACCGATCCTACTCCAAGCTCGCCGATAATTCCAGGCATAGCAGTGATACCACTGTTTGGTCTAGACTTTTAGTTAGTCCATTATTCGCTTTTCGCCAGTGATCTCCTGGAGTGGCTTGATATCTTGTGTTACTTCAAGAACCCCTACGAAATCTCCGCTCTCATCTCGTACGGCGAAATACTGGATGTATACGTATTTATCACCCAGTCTGATCCAAAAGGACTCCTTATCTTTTTTGCCAGATTTCAAGTCATTCGCAATTTGCTCAACGACGTGGACACTAGTAGGAGGATGGCAATTTTCAACCTTTCGACCAATGATTGTTTTTGTCCGATGGAAGATACGTTCCTTGGATGCGGAGAAGAACTTAACAACGTTATCTTTACCGACAAAGGTTATATCTACTGGAAGGTGGCTGAAAATCAATTCAATTTCCTTTGGAGTGAGAACTCCAGTTGCGAACTTAATGAAACCCTGAACGTTCGGATTGGCAAGTTCGGGCTGACTGTCCGCGGGCTCTGCTATATGTGGCACCCATTTGAGAGACGGCTCGATAAGGCAATATCCAATTTGATCGCTATCTTCCAGGATACGGACCCAGTCATTCTCACTTAACGTTTCCATGAGCATCGGGAAAAGGATTTTACTTTCCTTAAAGATCATCTCACGGATCTGCTCCAATGTTTCCTCTACTTTGGCGACGAGTTGGTCCTTGGCGTCTACTTCATAGTGTAAAGCCAACCGCTTGGATTCCTTAAGCAAAGCCCGAATTTCATCATCTACTCCCCACATTACTTTAGGTGGTGCGGTGATGCCATAGCTTTCAAGAAAGGGAAAGATAAGATGTTCTTTTCGGCTGTAGTGTTTATCAACGTCCCAAAGTAAATTTAGTTTTTCTGCCAAGTTGATCACAATATTTGATTCCTTTTCGGGCGGGGCAGTTCGAAGATCCTGCAGTAATGGACGAATTTCCTTTTCCATCAATTGTTCCAGTGCGTGATTTTCATCCCCATAGATATCGAGCGGATGTCCTTCAGCCACATCTACATCCGGCTTCTCACTAAACGATTCCTTGAATACGGAGGCATGCACATTACAGAGATTCTGAATTTCTTCAACAGGCAGACCTTCATTGATTAAACTTTGCTCAATTAGCGAGAGCTCCGCAGCATCCATGTCGTTTGCGATAGCGTTAAATCGGGATTTGACCTCCGCGACCGTCTTCCCACGGTGTAAATCAAGTAGTATTTCTTTAACAACCTGCTTCCTGTGTTCCCGATTATTGATTAATTCACTCATTGTTTACCCTCCCATATACTTTTTTTGATATTTTTTGGTACTGAGGGTAAATATATTCATCAAGAAGCTAAAGGCTTCTGGTTTTAAGCACTAACAAAGGAGACTGCTTTTTGTGATTACAGCGCAGGATAAGATTGGCAATATACTATCTCAACATCCTCACCTCAAACAGAAATTAATCGAGAGATCGCCGAAGTTTAAAAACTTAGAAAACCCGATCATGCTAAATACCGTAGGTCGATTCGCGACTGTCGCCGATGCTGCTAAAAAGACGGGTGAAGATTTAGACGAGCTTCTGAGGTTTCTAAATCGAAATCTTTAAGCCCGACTCTGCATAAATAAAAGGCGAACTAGGGTAGGGAGCGCAAGATCAAAACTGTAAACTAAATCGCCTGTTGTTCAAATGCTAAAATATCATTAAGAGCTTATGCCCAGGATTTTCGCATCAGAATATAGCTCAAATATGTGATGTGGTTGGCGAAAATGTTGGAATTTGTGTTGCCCGTGGCGATAATCACAGCAGCAAAATTGCTTCAGAGTATATTTCAAAAGTGAAATGACAAGAAGATTTATTTTCTATAAAACGACTTGCATACTTTTATGGACCATGTCCATAAAAGTCATATTTTCTTTCAAGATTAGTCGGGGTGAGGCGTATCATTGGTAACGGCGAAAATTCCCCTTCCAATCCGGAAAAGGAGTGACGCAGTTAGGCGAACTCATCAAGTGCGGCGTTTTACAGCAACATGCTAAGGACCGAATCTACAAATAGGGATTCGGTCCTTAGCATTTGTGAACACCTTCGGTGGATGCGTTTTTCTAAGCAAATTCGAAGTCGATGACCGGTGCTACCTGTAAATCTTTTTTTGGCGGACGGGCTGGTTTAATGGCAATCATCTCTACTGTCATTTCATGAACGACGTTACGCAGTGTCATGACATCACGCATGATCGTATCCCGGTTTTCCCCCCTATAATCACTGGTCGAAACTTTCAGGATAATTTTGCGTGCAAGCCAATCTCCCTGATATCCGTAGTCGGCTCGCCAGTAGTAGGGTTGAGAAAAATAACCGAAGGATTGTAGAAAGTACTGACGTACATGGGTCGGATCTTCAAAAGCATCATCATTGGAACCGTACGGTAGGACAAATGTTGCCTTAGCACTAGGGCGAGCAATTCGGTATAATTCCTGCATCATTGGCAAGGGCTGGCTGATGTGCTCCAGCAGATGGCAGGCGAGGAATTCATCAAATGTATTATTCGGAAATGGGAGTAGATGTGTAGCGCATTTGTCTAGATCCGCAACGATGTCCACACCTGGCAAAGCCGTACAATCGAGATTAACCCATCCTTTGAGGAGTGTTTTACCGCAGCCTAAGTGCAGCTTAGTTAAGCTTATATTCTGACCTTCAGCGTTTTTCACATTGACTTGATTGTGGCTACTCCTAAGAACCTTATCGAAATATTGCCTGTTATAGATGATCTTCGGATCGTTTGGTATGTAGGCAGCAGCCAATTCATTATGCCTGAAGGCTAACTCATGCTGTCCCAACCTGTCATAGCAGACGCAAAGCTGAATATGGGGTAACCAAGTCCGACAGGTATGGTCGATGTAGCCCCACCCATCTTTAGGTTTTTCAAATTGTGTGGCTAGTTTGTACCAGAAAATAGCTTCGTGAATTCTATTCTGCTGGATGAAATGGTAGCCGAGGCGGCAACAGAACTCAGGCCGGGGGAGGCCATACTCAAAAGACTTAAAAATATATCTCAGTTGGTTTTCCTGGTAGCCTAATTCTAAGCAGCAGTCAGCCAGCTTGCCACAGGCAGCAATACTGTCTTCTACCCAGCCTTGCTTAGTGTCCAAAAATTTTTTGTAGTATTCGATTGCTTTTTCATATTGGTTATGGTCATGCAATTCATTTGCGTAATAATAAAGATCTCGTGGTGTAAAATCTTCCCCCGCCGCCAGCCGCCGTTCATAGATAGTTATATTCCGGTGGGTGTCATATTTAAGGGGACTATGGGTGATTGCTATTTCGCTGTCAATAATATGACCATGAACCGCAAGATACTCATGGACGGATCCGATCCACTGAAATTGCTTGCTGCGTTTGACTAACCTGTTTCTGCGCAGGCTGCCAGTCACAGTTCCCTGATCGTCGAGAGATACTTGATAATGCATAGAGACAGAGTCCACATTTCGGTCCAAGGTTCGTTTTAATTCGAGAAATTGGTTTCGGTCTTTCTCAAAAATAACATCATCAGCATCAAGCCAAAGGATATACTCCATGCTGGCTAAACTGAAAGCATAGTTGCGGGCCGCGGCAAAATCGTTGATCCAGGCGAAATCATACAGTTTGTCAGTGAAGGTACGGACAATGTCTTTCGTTCGGTCGGTAGAGCCGGTGTCTACAATAATAATTTCATCGGCGATCCCATGCACAGATACTAGACAGCGCGCAATCACGTCTTCTTCGTTTTTCACGATCATACAAAGACTTATCGTGATGGACTGCTCTCCCAAAGCTATATCACCTCAACAAAAAAAACGTCTGTACATCATATTCATGTAGAAATAAGAGTGAACGCTTTGGAGGATATAAACATTTCAAGCGGATGTAGGCAGAAAGCCCTTGGTCACAAATGATGGAACATTTATGGAACAGTTAGCATAAATAATTATCATCATAGAAAAACGTTTGGAGGAGATCCCGTGTTATTCAGCATTAATCTTTCTCTAGCTACCTTGTCCCGGTGCTAACTGTATATTTTGCCCGACAGACAGAGGGGATCGACATATACGGGTGATGCCGGTTGAGTTGGCAAAAAAAATTATTGATGAAGTCTCCGAGCCGGAATTTCAGCGTGTTCATGGGACTCAGGCCTTTGTACTCGGGGAAAATGGGGACTTGTTTTTAAACAAAGCCTGTTTAGAAATCATGCGATATATTCGTATAAAATGCCCTACAATGGGAATTACCATATTCACTAATTTTCAGAATGCCAATCAGGCGATACTGGAAACAATTCATAAAGAGAAACTCGTCGATTTTGTCAATTGTAATATCGATAGCGTAAACGAAGATATGTATCATAGGATAAAAGGCATTGATCTTAGTAAGGTGTTGAAAAATCTTAAGCTGTTTTTTGATTTGCGACGACAATATGCTAGCAATATCCCTGTTCAGATATACAGCATTACTCTCTATACCTATGTAAAAGCGATCTATGATAATTTTGGTGTGTTACCGGCTAAAGCCGACAGATGCATGGGAGAAAGCATTTACGATGATTTTGATGAGACACGATCTTATTTGGAAAAATTAATTGACCCAGCCATAGATCGTGTCACCAAGGTAGATAAGGTCATGTGCTGGGCAGAACGGGAAAGAGTAAGTAAAAATAAAGATTTTGCAAAATATCAGTGTACCAACTTAAGCCGCGTAATGCGAGAGGCTTTTATTGCGCCCAACGGAGATTGGTATATATGCTGTTATGATGCCAAGAATGAGGTTGTTTTGGGAAATGTAGGGAAGGAGAGCCTACATGCGGTGTTTTTCTCCACGAAGAGAACGGAGATTATTAACCATCTGGCCAACCAACGCTTCCGATCAGTGGGTGGTCCTTGCTGCACTGTGAATTGCTGTCAATTTGTAGGACTTGTCAACGAGAAAGAGTGCGCTAATCTGTTTCTTGTGACAGAAAAAGCCGATTAGCATCTAATCGACAAAAAAAGGATGCTCCCAAAGTTATACTTTTGGAACATCCTTTCTCACAAGCGTACCTAGAGAACTGGTTTCCTCAATTATGGGATAGTTAATAGAATGGTAGCTGCTGCACCGCCTTGTAAGGCACCGCTACTACCCGCACGGGTAAGTTGGACAGATAATAGATCACATCGGTTTACAGCCAAACTAGCTGTTGTAAATGCACAACAATTTGGAGCTGTAGTAGAATTTGGTCCCGTTACAGTTGCTCGTATTCCTGTAGCTGTAGCAGTATTACCACAATTTGTACTTCTAAATATCTCACCCGTTATCGTTTGCGTATTGTTTGCTAATGGTTCATTTCGGATATTAAAAACTAATCCTACAATGGTTGCGTTCTGTGGTATGACTACAGTATTGCGTCTGAAATCTGATGATGCGGTACCTAGCCCCATGAAATCGTTTTCGCCCATTGATGTATCTGAACTTAAATAGATCGTACTTCCTCCAGCGGCACCAGCAGGGCCTGTGGCACCGGTAGCACCAGCGGCACCGGTAGCACCAGCGGCACCGGTAGCACCAGCAGCACCGGTAGCACCAGCGGCACCACCGGTAGCACCAGCGGCACCAGTAGCACCAGCAGCACCGGTAGCACCTGTGGCACCGGTAGGACCCGGTGGGCAGAGGTCGCATGGATTACATGGGTGATCGCATTGTTTGGCTATTATCTCCATAGCTTCTTGAATACCAAATTTATCCATAATGTGGCGGTCGTCTGAAGAAGAATTGCGAGGTTTAGAGGGCTGGCAAGTATCACGGGGATCGTAAGGATCATAGCAATCACATGAGCCAGAGGGGATTATATCGACGATGCAGTCGCGTTCTTTTGTTTCTTCAGGTAGCTTTGCACCAGCTTTTTTTGATCTCTCCATATTGTCCACCTTCCATACTTCAAATAAAGAGCTTTGCACAGTATAATATGAAAGATTATGCTAAACGGCAACTTGTTTGGATGTAAATAGTATAAAGACAAAGGACCATCCCCCGTGATTCAGGTCGTGCTTAGTCCTAACTTAGTCCATTAAAAATTGCGGGCGATGAGGGCGCAGTTTTCATTGCTCTTTTTCCTGCACTGTTTTACCCGATACGGAGAACCGTATCATTGGTAACGGCGATAAAAGTAGAGCTTCTGCCAAATATTTCTGTATTTGGTAGAAGCTCTTGTATGTTCAGGGGACTAAAATAGCGGCATGGTTCTATATTCTCCGGTACCTTAATCCGGCAGCAGATGTTCGACGATAAATTCGGCAGTATTAACCGCACCATACACCGCACAAAGAAGTAAAACGGAAAACACGGCTATAGGAAGGAGTATAAGCAGTTGGCTATCAGTCGTCGCTGAGGACGGGGATGTTTTTCAGATAGTAAATGGTTAGGGCGACGCCCAGCATGGTGCGGCCGGAAAACGAGTTTAGGGAGATTCCCAGTACTTTTTCAATGCTCTGTTTGCGGAAAACGATAGTTTTATAATGGACAAATAGGGTATTTGCTCCTTCCTGCAAGCTGTTGTTGAAAAAAATTTGCTCCATAGTGGGAAACAGGTCGGTGGAGTTTAGCCGGTCGTATTCAAGAATTTTGCCGATGGTGCGATCAATCAGCACATCGCGGTTATGATTATTAATGTATTGGTCCAAAACAGGCAGGAAGCAGCTGTCGAGGAAGTGGTAAACCGCTGAGTGGGCAACCATGCGGGCGGCGATAACTGCAGTGTTGCGGGCTTGTACATAGCGGTCGGCAAAGGATTCCAGGTTGGGGTTATATTCCGCGATGCCAAGTATGACTTTTTTTTCTGGGAAATAGCCGGCGGCGATTGTTTTGATGGTTTCGGCATTTGCCAGTTCGAGCTCTTTGGCATTGTTGGGAGCGGTAATGGTATAGTCTAAAATGCCAATTCCGTGGGGTGTTTCCCAAGCCATAAAACCGGGATCGGAAACTAGTTTACTAATGAAGGACGTGCGTGCTTGTTTGTTCCCTTCAATCGGCAGCAGAAAGTAAATGGAAAAAGGTTTGGCAAAATTGATCCCTAGTTCGGCGGCTTGCAGAAGGGCAGCTTCCGGGTCAATGTTTGTTTTGGTAAGCAACTGGTTTAGAAAATCGGTTTGGTTCTGGCTGACAGCCAAGCAATTTACGGCCTGGCTGTTTCGCGCCAGGCGCTCAATGGTGCTGTCCAGTCTTTTTTTGGATACTGGTTTCATAACATAGTCAATGGCCTTAACTTCAAAGGCATCGACGGCAAATTGCTGGTAGGCCGTAACAAAAACAATTTCAATATTGCTGTTTTGGCGGTGTATTTTTTTTGCAAATTCGATGCCGTTTTGTTTAGGCATGTCGATATCTAAAAACAAGAGATGAATATTGCCGCTCTTTATTAGCTTCAAGGCCTTCTCTATATCGGTAAATGATCCGGCAATTTCAACGTTGGGATATTGGCTGAGCAAATGCTCCAGCGCTTTCAAGGCAGGCCGTTCGTCATCTACGAGTACCGTTCTTATCATATTATGGTTCCTTCCTTTCGTCAGGAATGGTAATGCTCACAATCGTTCCGCTATTCACTTTGCTGACAATTTCCAAACCGTGTCCATAAAGGCGCTTCAGCCGGCGGTTTATATTGATAAGACCTATGCTTTTGCCTGTTGGACCGGCTAGCAGGCTGTCGAGCTTGTCTTGCGGAATGCCGACGCCGTCATCTTGAATGGTGATGACAACTTTGGACTGCTGCCGGGCAGCAGAGATGACGACATTGCCACCGTCTTTTTTGGGTAGTATGCCATGTTTTATAGCGTTTTCCACCAGTGGCTGGATTACCAGGGTGAGAATTTTTACGCTGCCTGGCGGGACGGTAATATGGTACTGGCAACTGAGTTTCTCTTCAAACCGCGATTTTTCGATGGCCAGGTACGAATCGACAAATTCAAGTTCCTTTTCCAAGGTACTGAATTGGTTCACATTGCCAAAATTAAAGCTGCCGCGCAAGTAGTCGCTCAAAGCAAGCAGCAGCTGGCCGGCTTTTTCGGCGTCCGTCCAGCAGAACGACATGATGGTATTGAGGGCGTTATAAAGAAAATGGGGTTTGATTTGGGCCTGTAAAAAGGCCATTTCGGCTTGGATGGCCTGACTGACTGATTTTTTCAACTGGAGGAGGGTTTTCATGCGGGCTTTTAATTCGCTGGGGTTTAACGGTTTGCTCAAAAAATCATTGGCCCCTGCCGCAAATCCAGTCAGCATGCTGTCGGCAGAGTGCTGTGCCGTCATCATCAGCACAGGCAATTCAAACAGCGAATAATCTTCCCGCAGCTTGCGGCATACCTCGTAACCGGACATAACGGGCAGCATGATATCGAGAATGACAAGATCAATGGTTTTGTTTTGAGCCAGTACTTCTAACGCTTCTTTACCACTGGCAACGGCAATGGCAGAATAATGCTCGGCCGCCGCAATGTTGAGGAGAAACTGTAAGTTGGCAAAATCATCATCGACAAATAAGATAGTGAATTCGCCATCTTGGGGAAAGAATGCGGGGGTTTCTAACCGCGAGTGGGGTAGCTGGGTGCCTGGTTTACCTGACAGAATGGGTAAGGGTTGGCCGGCTTTTGGCTGAGCATGACTTATCGGCATGCTGAAAGTCAGGGTAGAGCCTTGGCCCGGCTCGGAAGTTGCCCAGATGCTGCCGCCGTGAATCTCTACCAAGTATTTTGTGATGCTTAGACCTAATCCGGTATCGCTATATTGTCCCCCTGAAATTGTTTCTAGCTGTTCAAACGATTTAAAGATATCGGGGATTTTATCCGGGGGGATGCCGATCCCGGTATCGGTTACGCTGATTTCTACCATGTTTTCGGTTTGCACGGCGGCGATGGTGATTGTGCCCTGTTCGGTAAACTTGATGGCGTTGCCGAGCAGATTATAGATGATCTGGATCAAGCGATTTTCATCAGCCTCGATAAGGGGAAGGTCGCTGTGGAGGTTGCTGGTTAGCGTGATTGGTTTAGAAAAAGCCAGATATTTGCTTACTTCCAATGTCGCCGGAATGACTTGACGGATATCGACGGCCTGCTTGTGCAGGGAGATATCGCCGTATTTGACTTTTTCGTAATCCAATATGTCATTAATGAGAGTGGCCAGGCGTTGGCCGCTGGATACTACCAGCGAAAGGTTTTCCTGGCATTTTTGCGGTAAAGTGTTGGCGGCGTCTTCCAGTACCGATTGGGTTACCGAAATCATGCCGTGGAGCGGTGTCCTCAGTTCGTGGGAGGTATTGGCCAAAAAGGCATCCTTTATTTTGTCTAGCGATAAGAGCTTTTTGGACAGCGCTTCGATTTTGGTGAAGGAAGCAGAAAATCGCTGGGATAAAATGAAGGACTGGACGAAAATGAGGATAAAGCTGATGAGGGGAAAGACGGCGATATGTTTTTTGTTGTGGATGTTCCAAAAATATGTGGTGTCAAAGATAAAGGCGCCGATGGAAAATACAATGGTACCAAACAGCAAGACGGCGCCGGTTCTCTTTCTGGTGACCGCCACCCAAGCTACATAGGTATAGTATAAGGCGACAGCGCCGAGAAGAAGTTCAATCAGCATAGCAAATTGCGTATAAAAACCGATGGAGGTTACCAGAGAAACCAATGTACAAAAGGCGGATATGGCCACAAGGAGGTTTCGAATCCGCCGGGAACATTCCTCTGGATACAATTCGTGCATGAAGAGTGCAAAAGCCGCTGCACCCCAGTAACGGGTTGCATATTCGAAAAATATAATCCAATCAAAGCTCAAGGTGGGAAAGATACTCAGGATAATACATTCGTCTTCAAAAGCGATAATGCCGGCAAATATCAGCATAATCAGTATAAAATATAATTCAGCGAGGTTGTTGCAGCGCCTCCGCAATACATAAAAAGCGGCATGGTACAGGATAGTGATAGAAATAGCACCTAACAGGAAAACATCGATTTGCCGTTTATTTTCGTGCCAGGCGGCGATTTGCGGAGCGGTTCCCAGATAGATGGAGTAGCCTAAGCCGCCGCGAGCGTAGGTAAAGTTGGCTACTTGGACAATGACTTCAAACTCGGCAGCGTCAGTTTTGAATACTGCCATTTGCGGCTTGAATTCAGGAGAATACGATTGGGTGTCAGTGCTGACAACGCCGTTCTCCGCCACAACGGCGTTATTGACCATGAGTTTGTAGGCGGTGAAGATGGTGGTCATCTTTACCGCTTTTTGCGGATCGGCAGCGGCTGTTTTTATTTTTAACCGATAGGTGCCATATCCGTACCCAGGCGGGTTGAACCCGTCAATAGTATAATAATTCCACATGCTGGGCACAGTGACGTAACTTTTCTGGGGGGTACCGTTGTGAAAGTCCTGGTAGGTGAGAAGTTGATTCCAGTAAAATTCCCATTCGCCGTCCAACGGGACAATGCCATCTTGCTCAAAATCCCAATCGCTTAGATCCAAAATGCCCTGACGGATTTTGGGAACTTTTACGGATGATAAAGGAATGACGGTTAGCAGATAGACAAAAAGCAAAGGGAGTAAAACCAGTGTGAGAAAGAGCACTGGTTTTTTGCTGGTAAAAAAATTCATAATTTCTCCTGAAAATAGGTATATTTTAACACCAGTATACCCGGTAATTGTTAACAACTCAAGGATACAAGAAATACCAATGAGAAAATGGAACTGGCGCAAAATCGCGTAATTGCTGAGTCATTATCCAAATGGATAAAAAATTCTATCTATTTGGATAATTAACATTTAATGGCAGGTGTGCTAAATTGTGATAAAAGCGAATGGGTCTTTTGCCTAAATATTACGATTTATAAGTGGATTCGGCTGGACATTTTAGGAGGCGTTTCTACATGATCTTGGTACGACAGGTACAAAAAAATTTGACTAACATCCTTGTTTGGCTACTGGTGTTAACTAATTTGGTGCTTCCTACGGCACAGGCTGCTAATACAGCAGAGAAAACCGCAGTTACCCAAGAACAGGCTGCATCACAGGATGCTACAATCGTACTAAAGTTAGATAAATCCCAGACTCCTCAAACGGTCTTAGTGCCAAGAAAAATAGAAGCCTCTAGCAAAAATAAAACTACCGATCAAGATAAAATGTTTCAGTTTGGCAACCAACTGCTGTCCTACTATTTGCAGGAGGGCAAGTCCGAGGGGCCGGAATGGCTGAAAACAACAACTTTAAATTTTTATATCAGTGAAGATTTTAAGCCAACATATTCCCTGGAAACAATCCAGCCCTTTGGCGAGCGGAACAACAATCCTGGCGACCACTGGTTCTGGCAGGGCCGTTACGCCCGTAGTGAAGACGCTTCGACGTTCAATTTTGGATTAGGCTGGCGTAATCTTGCTCCGGACAGGCAAAGCCTGCTGGGAATGAACCTTTTCTATGACTACGGCTTTAAGTACAATCTGGCTCGTATTGGGTTAGGTGGCGAATATTTTAATAAGTTAAGCGAATATCGCTTTAACGTCTATCATCCGATAACAGGTGATAAATTAGCAAACGTCAATTACCAAAACAACGGAATTCTCTATTCCTATATCCGGGCTGTTGATGGCGTAGATTTTGAACTGGGCACGTCTTTTACCCATGCCCGGTGGCTAAAGGCATTTGTTAAAGGCTATTACTACGATAATAAGCATAAGGATGATGAACGTGGTTATCAGCTACGCACGACTATGCAATTTTCCCCCCGTTTTAACCTGGAACTGGGGTATCGTTGTTCTAACTTAAACCATGATCCTTATGCACTTATTACATACCAACTGGCGGATACCATGGCAATGTCGCGTAATAAAGGTCAAGCAAAAGAAGATGGCCCCTACGATTTAAGTGATAAGCTTTTGCAATTGGTGGAACGGGAGAATGATATTAAGACGGAAACCTGGACGAAGTTTGTTGCCTATCGAGGCAGTATTAAGACTACCGTCACGAATAGTCATAGCAATACGGCTATTGTTGGCGCAACTGTGCAAGCCTATCAGAACGGTGCTGCAGTGGGAACGGCTGTTGTTACTGATAACAGCGGTATCGCAACGATCAGCGGCTTGGCAGTAGGAAGCTATACAGTCAACGTGACGTATGGCAGTTATGGTAAAACAAACGACGCCATAATGGTAGCCAAAGATACAACTGTTCCCGCAAATGTAAGCTTGGACGTAGTTAGCGGAGGCGCAAAGGTAACCGTGCTGGATGCCCATTCTGTAGGCATTAGCGGAGCTACTGTTGTCGCAACAGAAAGCAGCAGTCCCACATCATCCTTTAGCGTATCAATGACAACAAATGCAAATGGATTTGCGACCTTTACGAATTTACCTCCAGGAACGTATACCTTTACGGCTGCATACCAAGGCAATTCCATGGCAAGTGAAGCGGTTTCAATAACAGCTGGCAAGACAAGTGATGTAACCATCCTGCTGCCAACGAGTGGTGGCAATATCCGTGCCGTAGTTACAGATGACAGTGGTACAGTTTTGGGCGGAGCTACGGTAAAAGTCTTGTCTGGTACTACCACCGTGGCAACCGGAACAACGGGTACGAATGGTGTGGCCATAATAGGCGGGATTGCAGCGGGGAGCTATACGGTATCAGCTTCTTTAGCAGACTATACTGCCAGTAGTACCTCCAGCGTCGAGATAAGCGAAGGAAAAACAAGCACGAGCGGTCTGATCTTGACGCGTCAAAGGGGAACACTCACAGTGACGCTGAAGGATAGTGCAGGAACCCTATTGGCCAATACGTCTTATAGCCTTAGCGTTAGCGGAACAACCTACACGGGAATAACTGATGCAAGTGGCCAAGCGTTGGTAAACAACATAGCCACAAGCGCGACATCGGTAATCGCCAGTGTAACAGGGTATAATGATACTTCGGGTACCATTACCTGGACAGGGACAACAGGTATCGCCACCATTACGTTGGCGGGAAATGGATCAACCAGCAGCACGTTCACGGTAGTTGACGAAAAAGGCGATTATCTCGGCGGCGCCACCGTTTCCCTGACTGACGGCGGAACAACGCTTACGCAGCCAACAGCTGACGATGGGAAAGTGACAATTAACGGACTGACTTCAGGCATAGCTTATAGTTATACGGTAACTATGCCGGGTACTTCAAGCACATCCGGCACAATTTCAGCGGGACAAAGTAAAACGGCACGCTTAACAGCAAATTCCGGCAACTATTTTTTCATTACAATCAGCGATAATTCAGTCAACGCTACCTATATACAATTTACCTGTAGTGGGTATTCAGTCCGGGTACCTTTGACACCAAACATGAATATGCGGTATACAACCAACATAATGCCGACAGCAACCTATCAAATTACGAGTAATGTAGGCACCTGTACACCTAGTACGAGGCAGATAGGCTCGGGCAACCCGGTAACTATATCAATAAATTAATAACTCAACTTTCGCGTGTTCGATGAGGAAATTGCATGACGTCCAGGACCATAACCGCATGCATGGAAACTTCGGTGTGCTCATTGTCGCCTATAAGTTCTGATCTGTATTTTGGATTCGGAAAGGATGAAAAAATGATGCGAATTATCATTAGTTTACTGCTGGTACTGGTAATGCTGTCTGCCACTTGCGCCGGAATGGCGGCACCCGGTCAAACCACCGTTATCCTGGCGGGAGATTATTGGGACGGATTGGCCAATAGGCCGCAGGGGTACGTCGAAATCCTCGTTGTCGACGGAAAAATCGCCGAAATAGGTAAAAGCGTTATACGGCCAGAAGGGGCAAAAATAATCGACTTGTCCACGAGATTTGTCATGCCGGGCTTTATCGATACCCACATTCACCTCACCGGCGGCCCTAAAGTGGTGGCGAATCTGGCGTCATTGAACGACGCCGCTTTGGCTCTCGCCGGTGTGTCGGCCTGCGAAAAGGTTCTGAATAACGGCTTTACGACCGTGCGCGACGCCGGCGATTTCAGTATCAATGCTTGGGTAGTGGCCGAACTGAAAAAGGCGGTCGAAGCCGGAGACATTCGAGGACCACGAATCGTCCACGGCGGCCACATGATATCCGCGGTGGGCGGGCACTTCGACTTCAGTGGGCTGTTGCGGAACGGCATCACCATGCAGCAGGTGTCGGTCGCTGAGGGCGTGATCGAGGTGAAGCGCGTCGTTCACAGCGAAGTGAGCCACGGCGCCGAGTGGATTAAGGTTGCCGGCAGCGGCGGCTTTATGTCGCCGAGCGACGGGCCGGATGATGTATCATATTCGCAGGAAGAGATGAACGCGCTGGTGGCGGCGGCGAGGGACCTTGGCAAACACGTGCTTGTCCATGCCTACGGAGATGAAGCCGTCCACCGGGCGGCGATCGCCGGGGTGCGATCGATCGAGCACGGCAGCCTGTCATCGGTTTCGACGCTGGAGATGCTGGCGCAAAAAGGCATATATATGGTGCCGACGCAGATCGCGGTGGTGGCCAACGCCAGGGAAACTGCCAAGGGCAATCTCAATATGTATGTGCCGGAATGGACGCGCGAGAAAAACGTCAAATATGCCGGCAAAATTCTCGAATGCGCCAATAATCTAGCCAAAAGTGACGTAAGAATAGCTTTGGGCACCGATTTGGGAACATTTGATTTTTCGGTAAATGGGGCGACGGAGTTTTCCGAGATGGTTCGTAACGGGATCTCGCCTTTAAGGGCGCTGAAAGCGGGGACGTCGGTGGCGGCGGAGATGCTTGAGCTGAATACCGGCAGCATCATTGTCGGCAAGCGTGCTGATTTGGTCGCTATGCCCGGAAACCCGTTTGAAGACATTTCCGTCACCGAGAAAGTTAACTTCGTTATGAAGGACGGCGTGGTTTACCGCGAGGATAAATAGCGATGCTGTCCCCGCGAAGGGGCCACTTTCTGCAAACCCCGTTCTTTGGCAGCCCCTTTTGGCTAACTCACTATCTAAACAGACTAGCCATACCAGTGATAATTAGCGCATTAACAAAGTCTATTAAGAATGCGCCTACTAGTGGCACTAAAAAGAAGGCGTTTGGCGAAGGACCATATTTTTGGCTGAGAGCCTGCATGTTAACAAGTGCATTCGGTACAGCACCCATGCCAAAGCCTATCATACCGACAGACAGCATTGTAGCCTCGTAATCGCGACCCATCAGAAAGAATACAACCAGCCAGCAGAAGAAAAACATCAGGATGATCTGTCCGATGAGGATGATCAGAAGCGGAACAGCAAGGTTGATGAGTTCCCACAGCTTTAAGTTATTTATTGCCATGGTGATATAAAGAGATAGAGAAAATGTCGGAAATGATATCCACTGCTTTTCCATCGATCTCAAAGGAGTTGGAAAAGTCGGCGACGTTGCGGATAATACATGCTATCAGCATGCCCCGATATAAGCCGGCAGTGTAATCCCCATTTTAGTAAAATAAAAACTGAGAATAGAACCAAAGCCCATAGCTACCACAATATATCCGAGGTTTATCATCAGCAATTCGCCGGTGACAGCAGCCTCCTCTTCAGCATAGAAGACTTCCCCTTCTTTCATGCTAACCCCTTGCTGCGCGGGAGTCGTAACCTTATATCGCTTGATGCACCATTCTCCGAATGGTCCACCCATTAGGTTGCCGGCAACCATGCCAAACGTCGCACTGGCTATTGCGGCAGTGGTTGCGCCAGTGACACCCCATTCCTCAAACAAAGGACCAAACGCGCCGCCTGTACCAAGGCCACCCATTAGTGTAACTGCGCCGGCAATAATACCAAGCAGTGGATCAATACCGGTCAGTTTTGCTAAAAATATACCAAGGACATTTTGTCCAACTGCCAATACACAAGTTAGAAAGAAAAAAATTACCAGCGGCATTCCGCCTTTGCGCAAAAGAACAAGGCTGGCGCCTATGCCGATTGTAGTAAAAAACATAAGCATTAGTGTAGTTTGCAACGTGCTGTCAATATCAAGAGCAAGTATGCCTGTCAAACGAAGAATCGATGCTAACAACGCAAACAGCAAGCCGCCGACAACCGGGGCTGGGATACTAAACTGCTGTAGAAATGCTAATCTGTTGCGGATGGCATGACCGAGATAAAACACCATCATAGCTAAAGCTACCGCTTGGATCATGTTGACTTTAACTGTAAGAATACCGTCGATGATTTTTGATTCCAACTAGATTCCCTCCCGCGTTCTGTTCTGCAAAATTTGTACGATTCCTCATAACAGCTATAAATGAGTTTTTTTTATCTGCTGGGTAAAGCAATGGCTTATATCAATTAAGCTAACCAATCGCATTTCGCATAACTCGTGCTGTATTTTTCCAGAGAGACTTCTTCTGAATCGATTGTTGTCATACCGGCACTTTGAAGCGCACAAACCAGCTGGTCAACCTGGCCGATATGTTCGATTTCCGGCAGCGACCAGAGGACAAACAGGGAAAAACGCAGGGACAGGGAAGCTGTTTTGAAATGAAGAGGTGATAGAGTCTTCTTAGGGGGTGAAGGTTATGGCAAGAAAACAAGAGAGAACTGAAAAAGCCTTCTTGCGAAATCGCTAGAAGACTTGAGTTGTACGCCCTGCATGGACTTCATCTCTATGGGGAGAGTCCCGAACTTGAACCCTGTCCAGTATAATCATTAATTCTCTGTTAGAGGTGATACGCAGCTCAGTCTAGAGTATGTATTATTCTGGAATATGTTCAAGAATATAGGAAAGAACCTCGTCGGGTGAAATGTTTAACGCTATTGCAAATTCTTCATTCAATTGCTTTTCAGCAGTATTCATAATACCTTCATCTGTCTTCGTTAGTTTTTTCTTAACGACAGATTTTGCTTTCTTCTCTTCATATAAAGTCTTAATAATTTTTACCCATTCTTCGTTTTTTCCTGTTTTAAGGGCAGCCTTAAAATAATCACATCTTTGTTTCCCATTATCTATCAAAATGGGATCTATCTTTGGCATCATCGCTATTAATGATAAAATTTCATCTTTTGTAATGATTGCTCTCATAAAAGCATTTGGATTATTCACAGGGGTCTTAATGGTCATATTATTGTTGTAAACAGGCTGTAACACATAGTACTCGGTTTCGTCATTATTGATATATTCATCTTTTCTAATATCTGTAATCTGGCATACTCCCATTGAACCGTAAACGACATAATCATTTACTTTGAACGTAACTATTCCTCCTTGCTTCCGAATTTTCAATATAGTGTGGCCTATTCCCGTATGAAATATTCATCGCATCTTGTGGAATGGGCTGCTACCAAAAAGTATTGATTCCCGAGTTAAGACGTGGAGGCCCGCTAAAAAGAGGGCACTGAACGGCAAGGAAAAATGTTCGGCTGTATCTCTCGCAAGACTGAATTATGATTTCAACCTTGACAATAAATTACAACAAAGGTTATAATTGAACGTATTCAATTAATGAGGTGTGCTATGGCTAGAATTCCGCAAGATCCACAAATTAGAATGACGGAAATCTTAGATACTACTGAACAATTATTTCTTATCAGAGGCTACCACAAAACAACGATTAGTGATATCGCAAAAAAAATGGGTGTCGCCCAAGGCATGTTTTATTACTATTTTAAATCGAAAGAGGAGATTTTGGAGGCTTTGATCAATCGGCACGTAGCATCTGTACTTTCTATGATAAAAACAATGCCGTCCTTTACTCGCATTACTCCGCCTCAGAAAATCGAATTAGTAATATCCTCATTGGTATGTAGTGTTCGCTATAAAGACAGTGTTTTGCTTAATGCATTATTTGATGAAAAAAATGTGCATATTAAAGATAAAGTGACGCGCCAAATTCAACTTTCAATTAGTACTTGTTTATCAACAATTATTGAGGATGGAATGCGAACGCAACATTTTCAGGTCTTTGATCCTAAAATCGCATTAGATTTCATCTTAAAATTTGTAGACTTGTTAGTCGAGGCGATGTATGCCCAAATGTCTGAGGAACAATTATCACCTAGGTTGAAAATGGCAGGCACGTTTATTGAGAACGTACTGGGAGCACAAGCAGGTACAATTAATTTAAAGTTACAAGCTAAAGCTTGATTACATAAAAAGATCGCTATTCAAATGTGTCAATTGAATAGGCGTTTTTTTTAGAGCATTAATTGAATACGTTCAATTAATGCTCTAAAAAATCTTACAACAAAGCGATACCTGAAATGACACAAATGTAAGGAGGATCACATTTTGCCTATGAAAGTGGTCCGCTATATCAACTCAAATAATTCGGGAAAAGGTGGAGAAAAATGCAACAATGGTTAGCGCAAGTATCGAAAAAGAAATTCTATTATGTCTTAACTGCAACAATTATAGGTGTTTCCATCGCTGGAGGAGTCATTTGGGGAAACCGTGGTCAGTCTGAACCAGCAGTAGAAGAAATGCCGGTAGCCAGAACGGCTGTGATTAGCGCTGCAAAAAATGTACAGGATTATACCTATTCCGGTGAGGTGCGCGGGCGCTATGAAAGTCAGTTGGCTTTTCAAGTGAATGGGAAAATCGCCAAGCGGAATGTTCAACTAGGTAGTGCAGTGAACGCTGGTGATGTGCTCATGCAAATCGATGCCAAAGATGTTCAACAGACAGTCAACAGCAATTCCGCTCAAGTTTATTCTGCGGAATCACAGCTTAAATTGGCGGAAAGCAATCTTAATCGCTATCGGCACCTGCATGAAACCGGCGCTGTCAGTCGTATGACATACGATCAATATGCTACAGCATATGATGCAGCCGTAGCCTTAGTGAGGCAGACTTCGGCGCAATACGCACAAGGCGTTAACCAATTGGACTACACTTTCTTGCAAGCCGATAAACCAGGCGTTATCTCTAACATTGCTGCTGAAATAGGGCAAGTAGTTAGCGCGGGACAAACCATTGTCACTGTAGTGCAAGATGGCGAACGGGAAGTGGAAATCAGTGTTCCTGAAAATCGAATTGCGGAATTGAGTAAAGCCACACAAATCAAAGTAACTTTCTGGGCGCTAGCCGAACGCACTGTCGATGGCAAAGTAAGAGAAATTGCTCCGATGGCTGATCCAGCCACACGTACCTTTAAGGTGCGGATTAGCTTATTAAATCCGCCGCAGGAAATGAAGTTGGGCATGACGGCATCTGTCAACCTGATCAATAACAATGCACAGCAAGCTATAACCATTCCGTTATCTGCTATTTACCAGAATGGCAACACGCCAAGCGTATGGGTAGTACAGGAAAATGTACTCGCTTTACGGCCTGTTAAACTTGGCAAGTATGGTGATAATACCGTTCAAGTTATCGGCGGACTGCAGCAGGGAGAGCGTATTGTTGTCGCTGGTGTTCATAAATTCAGAGAAGGACAAACCGTCAGAATTAACGGTGAACAGTTATGAGCAACTTTAATTTAACGGAATGGACACTTAAGCATAAACAATTTGTTTGGTTTTTTATCATATTGTTTTTTGCTGCCGGTATTGCTTCCTATAAAAATCTCGGGCGCATGGAAGATCCTGACTTTACCATCAAGCAGATGGTTGTGACTGTTGCTTGGCCGGGCGCAACAGCTCGTCAAGTAGAAGATCAAGTTACCGATAAAATAGAGAAAAAACTACAGGATTTACCTGGACTCGATTTCTTAAAAAGCTATTCAGTGCCCGGTTTCAGTGTTATTTACGTCAACGTGAAGGAAACAGTGCCGAAAGCAGAAATTCGCAATAAATGGGTTGAAGCGCGTAATATGGTCAATGACATAAAAGGCACACTGCCCACAGGTGTGTTAGCGCCGGAATTTAATGATCGCTTCGACGAGGTATATGGCGTGGTTTATGCGCTCACCGGCGATGGTTACACGTATGAAGAAATGCGGGAAAAAGGCGAAAAGATCCGCCGTATTTTGTCAGGTGTGTCCAGTGTAAAGAAAGTGAATCTGCTTGGCGTGCAAAAAGAAAAAATTTATATCGAAATTGAAAACAGTAAACTAGCTCAACTAGGTATTGATCCGAATCTGATAAGCGCTGCCATTCAAAGTCAAAATGCCATGACTCCAGCCGGCATGATCGAAACAAGCTCTGATAATATATATTTGCGCGTTACCGGGATGTTTGAAAAGGTGGAGGATATTCGGAATCTGCCCATTCAAGCTAACGGACGGACTATTCGCCTAGGCGATATTGCCAAGATCTCGCGTGCATATGCGGATCCCAACGACCCAAAGTTCTTTTATAATGGCGAACCGGCGGTTGGCATTTCTCTAGCAATGGAACCTGGCGGGAATATTTTGGAGCTAGGCGAAACGCTTGAGTCAACGATTAAGCAAATTCAAAAATCGTTGCCAGCCGGGATGGAAATTCATCAGACTGTTAATCAACCAAAGGTTGTAAAAACGTCTATTGACGAATTCATAAAATCCCTGGTCGAAGCCATTGTCATTGTGCTTATTGTAAGCTTCATTAGCCTGGGCATCCACTCTGGTTTTATTGTTGCCTTGTGTATTCCGTTCGTCATTGCCATTGTGTTTACTTTTATGAATTTCATGGGAATTGAGTTGCAAAGAATTTCATTGGGTGCGCTTATTATCGCTTTGGGGCTACTAGTTGATGACGCGATTATCACGATTGAGACGATGATGGTCAAAATTGAGCAGGGCTGGAGTCGCTTCGATGCCGCTTGCTTCTCCTACACGTCTACTGCGTACCCACGTTTAACTGGCGAGTTAGTGACCTGCGCCGGCTTCATACCGGTCGGATTCGCTGCGGGGGGCGGATCTGAATATTGCGCTACCATTTTCTCCGTTATAACCATCGCGCTGCTCGCATCATGGATTGTAGCTGGTACGGTTACGCCACTATTAGGTTATCTGTTTATCAAAATTAAACCTAATCATCAAGCGGAAAACGTGCACGATTCAAAATTCTATTTGCTGTTTAGGCAAGTATTGAATCGGTTTTTGTTGAACCGCAAAGTGGTTTTGTTGACTACGGTAGGCTGTTTTTTTGCTGCTGTCGCATTGATGGGATTGATCAAACTAGAATTTTTCCCTTCCTCTACGCGGCCAGAGCTTATTGTTCAATTGAAACTGCAAGAAGGCGCCACCATCAAAAATAGCGAAGAAATCGCCCGCCAGTTTGCGCAACAACTAGATGGGGATCCATTGATTTCTTATTATACATATCATGTAGGAGAAGGAGCGCCACGCTTTGTTTTAAGTTTTGAGCCTTCCTTCAATAAACCCAATTTCTCCGAGTTCATTATTGTTGCTAAGGATTATAACGCGCGCAACCAGTTGGAGGCCAAAGTCAGTAAAATGTTGAAAAGTGATTTCCCAGACGTTCAGGTTCATACAAAAGTAATTGGTAACGGGCCTTCGGCCGACTATCCGGTTATGCTGCGTGTAAACGGGTATGAGCATGAAAAAGTGCGGGAAATTGCGCAACAAGTGGAGACGATTATGGCCCGTAATCCTAATGTAAAAAACGTCAACCTCAACTGGAATGAAAAAAGCAAAGTGATGCATTTGGAAATTGATCAGGACAAAGCCAGAATGCTGGGAGTTACTTCGCAGGCGTTGTCGGGCGCGCTTCAAACACAAGTATCGGGTGCACCGCTTTCTGAATTCCGGGAAAGCGATAAAACAATCAGTATGGTATTTCGTTTGGCCGATCATGATCGTAAAGATCCTTCGCGGATGAAGGACTTGAATATTCATATCGGCAATGGTAAGTACGTGCCGCTAGACCAAATTGCTAAAATAACGTTTGAGATGGAAGAAGGTTTGGTTTACCGCCAGAACTTAAAACCGATGATTAATGTTCAGGCGGAAATCATCCCCGGTGCGACCGGAGATAGCGTCGCAGAGCAGATTTATAGCCAACTCGACGATTTGCGTGCAACGCTCCCTATAGGCTACAGCATTGAATACGATGGGACGAAAGAAGATAGTGTTGCTGCTGCCGGGTATATTGCCGAGACGATACCGGCAATGATTGTTACCATCATGATTCTTCTCATGATTCAATTGCAGAATATACCCAAGATGATCTTAACCTTACTGACTGCGCCGCTTGGTCTGATCGGCGTTTCTATCGGTCTTTTCGTAACCGGTAGCCCCATGGGATTTGTCGTTCAACTGGGCATACTGGCGTTAGCCGGGATTATTATGCGCAACACGATTATTTTGATGGATCAGATTGATCAGCAGTTGGCCGAAGGCGACACGCTTTGGGATGCCATTATTAATGCCACCGTCATTCGCTTCCGCCCCATTCTACTGACTGCGGCAGCGGCGATTTTGGGCATGATTCCGCTTTTTTCAAATATGTTTTGGGGTCCGATGGCCGTGACTATAGCAGCGGGATTAGCCGGTGCGACGGTATTAACCTTACTGGTTTTACCTGTCATGTATGCTGCCTTGTATAAGGCGCGACCCCCTGTTTCTGACGTGGTTAACACAGGTCATTCTGTTTAATAGCGGGAAGTAATGTGAAAGTTTGGTAAAATATATTTTCGAAATGGAGTTGCTAAAGATGGATGTAATGTATAAAAAAGTTTTAGTACCTATTGATGGCTCTAAAAACTCATTTAAGGCATTGGCCCATGCAATCGCATTAGCCCGCTACGCAGGGGCTGAGCTAGGTGTGCTTTATGTGTCGGTTTTATCGCAACAACTGCCACTGGCCTCTCAAATCGAAGGTCATAAGATTCCGACATACTCGGTTGCTAAACCGGAAGAGTTTGCGAAAAAGATACTTTCCGAAGGGGTGAAGTGCGTCCCCAGCACTGTTAAAGTGCAAGCATATAATGAGGTTGGATCACCAACCATTGTCATTACAGAGTTTGCAGAACAAAATAATTATGATGTTATTGTTATCGGCAGCCGGGGCCTCGGCTCCATTTCGGGCCTCGTTCTTGGCAGTGTTAGCAACTATGTTGTTCACGCTGCGCGTTGCCCGGTACTGGTTGTTAAATAATCTTTACTAAAACTGCTAAATTGAAATGTAAACCAGTTTAACTTGGAGGGACTATTGTGAAATCACTGCCAGTTTACGCTAATAGAAGCATGCTATTAGGGCTTGCTTTACTCATGTTTGGTCAATCTGCATCAGCGGCGTCTGTAGAATTATCGCTTGGACAGCGTTGCTCTTTGAAGGATCAGCATTCTATGCTTGTAGTCAGCAGGAAGGAGTGTTAACTATCCCATGTACAAACTTTATTGGACTCTTACCCCTGTGTCAACTTTATTACTAGTTCTTCTACTGTCAGTTATCCCTTTAGGTTTATGTCTATCGCCTGATATTGCCAGCGAGAATGGACCAATTGAATGGGGCCAAGTGGCTATATTAGTTATTGGCTGTGTGACTGCCATCGGTGCATATTTCTATGGAATCGGCAATAGTAGCGCGAAACGTTTATTCCTCTGCAGTGTCCCCTTCTGGCTGATTCTCGTCAGTCGTGAGCTGAGTTGGGGCCGGGTCTTTTACCCGAACGGCAAAGGAGGTTTCTTGTCTCTAAAACAGTTGTGGTATGGACCGTATGTCTATCCCGGCATCGTTATTGTGCTGGCCCTTATTGCGGCGTATATGATCAAAAATGATTTGCATAAAGAAGTAGTGTATTGGCTAAAAAACGCTAAACTCCCAGCCGTTGATGGGATCATACTATTGATCGCGGTAGTTGGTGCAGATTTATTCGAGCATAGCCTAGCAGGTCTGATTGGTCTCAGGCATGGTTTATTTGAAGAATTGGCAGAAATGGTGGCTTATGTTGCCTTGGTGAGTTTAACTGTGAATCTTGGTTTTTATGCTGAGTTTCAGCCCAAAGCAAGAAACCCTTTTTACATAAAGCGTGGTTCAGAGCAAAATTATTGATTGAGTAATTCAGATTCACGTTAGATTAACCGTTTCTATATTTGGGAGAACGAATAATGTCAACAGAATAGGAGAGAAAGGAGGGACGGTCCTTTTTTGTCACAAAGGATAGCGGGGCATTTAGTATTATTTAAATCGTCCTGGAATTTTACATAATATGTTATGCGCTTGGTACTAATAGTGTGATACCTTACTAAGCAGCGGTTTTTGTGACTGGGTATCCCTTGGATGCCAGAAAGTATTAACAGCATGTGTTGTTTCAAATTGCGAGCTGGTAATGGAATTATGCAAAGTTGAGGTCGAAAAAATGTATTTTAGGTATTTACAAATCAAAGCATGTATAGTTTAATATTAGTTAGTTAGGTCTAACTAATAAAAAGGCTCTGGTTGGGGAGGGGGAGTGCTTTCTGAACAGGCGGAAATTTATAAAGTATAGTTGTGCCGGGGTAGTTGCGCTTGGAGTTGGATCATTTTCGTACTCTTGGCTGCAGATGGAAGATGAAGCTGCAATGAGAAAAGAATACACGCTGCAATATGTACCGGGTTTAACCGAGGCTGAAATCAAAATATTATATTTAGCATCTCTTGCTCCTAGTGGCCACAATACGCAGCCTTGGATCATAACAATTAAAGGTCCGAAACGATGGGTAATAGGATCCGATAGAACGCGATGGCTACCGGCTGTTGATCCTGACAATCGGGAAATGATGTTATCAATAGGGGCTTTTATAGAAAATTTGTCGGTAGCAGCGGGAATGTACGGATATGAAGCGGAAATTGACGTTATAGGGAAAGATAACTATAGCTCTGAGATAGCAGAGGTAAGGCTAGTCAAGGGGAAAGAGACAAGTGTCTCTGACAAATTGATAAAAGAACGGAGGACGGTAAGAAAACATTTGCTAAAAAGTGCGATAAGGACGGAAGATATAAGTCATCTAGTGGAAAATGATAAAAACGTCGTGTTTTATTATCCGCTGAATTCTAAAGAAGGAACATATTTGAGCCAAGCTAACTTGCTGGCAAATAAAGCTCAAGTATATAGGGAAGATGCTCAGACTGAGTTAGCCGAATGGATCAGATGGACCGATCGGGAAGCAAGAGAATATCGCAACGGTCTTACCCCTGAAAGCATGGAAATGCAGGGTATTGTTCGTTGGTATGCAAAACACTTCTTTAGTAAAGGAGATGTACTGGGTAAGACGTTCAGAAATGAGACGTTGAAGTTAATTGAGGACCAGGTGCAAACTTGCGCCGGATGGCTGGTTGTGAAAAGCGATAGTTCTACTGTAGCTGACTTGATAAATGCAGGGAGGGTGCTACAGTCAGCTTGGTTGCGTGCTCACGAGAAGTTAATTGCTTTCCATCCTATGACCCAGATATTAGAGGAAGCCCCCTGGCGTACGGAACTGGCTAAAGAGCTTGGTCATAGTGGAAGTATACAGTTTGTAATAAGGATAGGTTATATTAAAGAGTATATACAACCCGTCAGTTTACGTATGCCTGTGTCTAAAATAATTGTCATGTAATACAGGTTGCTCTAAGGTTTGAAGGGAGAATATGATGGAAACGGAAGCTCTTATTGTAAAATATATAGATATTCTATCGGAATCCATGCGGCAGTCCATGAGGAAGTATAAGGAAGAAGCAGACAGCGGAGAGTTATTTAATCTAACCATAACACAACTGCATTATCTCCATGCGATTAATGAAATGGATGGCCCTACTTTTAAACAGTTGGTAGAAAAGTTTAATGTCCAAAAATCCACTGTCACGGACATCGTTAACAGACTGATCAAGCGTAATATGGTTTATAAGAAGCAGTCAGAAGAAGATTTAAGAACTTTCCATTTATACTTAGCGGAAAAAGGGAAAGAGGTTTTAAGGATTGAGAGCATGGGTTATTATTATTTTGCACGAAAGATGACAAAGTGTCTTGAGGATGATGAGAAAAAACAGTTCACAGAGCTCTTAAGAAAAATCGTTAACGAGATAGATAAATAAAAATTTTGATGTAAAGTTAGTTAGATAAAACTAACTTTAAACTTTACAAATTATTTTTGGAGGGTTTAGTATGAATCTAAAATCGTATATTGTATTAGCTAGTCTAATCATTGTGATGATAATGGCGAGCGTGGCATCTGCGTCAGCAGATGAAACAGCGACAGCAAGTATGCCGCAAGATTTATTAATTGCAAAAGGTACGATCATCAAAGTTCAAACAGTGGATACCATAAGTTCACAAAAGAATAAGCACAATGAGAAAGTGCATTTCAGAGTCATAGAGGATATAACGGTTGGGGACGTTACAGTAGTTCCAGTTAATACTGATGTTGAGGGCGTCATTACAAAAGTAAAAAAAGCCGGTCCTTGGGGCAGAAGTGGGCAGATTGAAGTTGTCATTTCCGAAGTTAAATCAAAGGATGGTCATTCGTTACCTGTGACTGGTATGCTTCGTTTGTATGGTGATAAGCCAAATATTTTAATAAAATATTCGCTGGTCGGTGGATTCATAAAAGGAAAAGAAGCTGTGGTTAAGGCTGGGGTAGAAGTAAATCTGCAAATTAAGGAAGATACTAAGATTGCTAGCAATAAGCGTTAGCCTCAAAAAATGAGATAAGAGTTCATTAATCAAAGATGGACTAGGCTTGTTATGGAAGAAATGAGTATTCTTCATTTTAATTGACATGTAATAGAACGAACGATAAGGCTTTGATTTAGCTGGACTAGTGGGTTCTTCAAGACTTGTAAACAGTTTTTTTAATGACAGTGGTGGCACGTCCATTTAAAGTAACATTTTTTTATAAATTCCTGCTAGTATCGTGAAAACTAGCAGGAGTCATTTTATTAAAGGAGTAAAAAAATTAGATGACTCAAAATTTACCCTTATGGATGACGGAAAGGGAAACATTATTATTGCGTCGAAAGGATTGAAGACTGGCATGTTCTGGCGGTTATGACACCAATATTAATATACAAGGAGAAAAACATGATTAAAGTATTGGAGAGCTCTGAAATAAAAGAAGTTATGGATATATGGTTAGAGACTAATATTAAGGCTCACAGTTTCATACAAGAAAAATATTGGATTGACAATTATAACGTAGTTAAAGAACAATACATGCCTATTTCAAAAACCTTTGTTTATAAAGAAAATAATATTATCAAGGCATTTATAAGCATTATTAATAACTCTTTTATTGGGGCGTTATTTGTTTTAAAAGAATATCAAGGACAAGGCATAGGTATAAAGCTCCTCAATTATTGTAAGTCTATATATCCAAGCCTAGAATTGGCAGTTTATGCAGAAAACATAAGTGCAGTTGACTTTTATAAGAATTGTGGTTTTGTGATTAAATCAGAGCAGCCGAATGGAGATTCCGGATTTAAAGAATATATAATGTTGTGGATGAAACAAGAATAATTATTAGTCATTGACTGGGATCAAACACAAAAAATACGACAAATTGCTGACCAGATGGAGTTATTAATAGTGGGCGAGAATGTTGATAGTCATGAAAAGGAAATCTTACTGAGTTGGGTGCGGTGGGCAGAAAATAAAGCGGATTGGCTTGACCCCCTAGCCGCCAAGGAGGATGAATTGCTTGGCAAGAAACAGCATCTATTTGAAGCCATTGGCAAATAAGGAGATTGACCGACCGACTGAAATCTTAATGGAAACATTTTTAGAAGCAAATCAGGTTTTTTTGCGCAATGAGGCTGGCTCCATTAAACATAATGTATCAGAAAGATCTTTTTGTGCTCAGATGATGAGATATCTTAAATATGAGATAGATAAAACAAATCTCAGATAGAGCCTTGCTTTAGCTGGATTTGGTGATTTTTTAAGTTGTAAACAGTTTTATAACACGACCTTGGTGGCACGTCCATTAAAGTAAGATTCACTTGAAAATATACCCTTGGTGCGAAGAAAAGCTTTGTACAGAAAAATGTAAAAAAATACTGTATAAATGGACTGGGGAAAATTATAGCATTAAATATGACGTCATATTTAATGCTATAATTTATTTGGGTGATAAAAATGAAGATGAATCGGTTATTTGAAATAGTGACAATATTGCTTAATAAGGGGACGGTTACAGCTCAAGAACTAGCAGATCGATTTGGTGTCTCGACCCGTACAATCTACCGTGATGTTGATGTCCTATCGTCGGCGGGTGTACCTATATATATGAATAAAGGCAATGGCGGAGGTATACGCTTGCTTGAAACCTATGCGATAAGCAGAACGCTTATCTCTCAACAGGAAAGCGAAACCCTGCTAATGGCAATTAAATCTCTGCAAGCAACGCATTATCCGGAATTGGATAGCGTTCTTGAAAAACTACGAGCAATATTTAAAAGTACCACCAGAGATGATTGGGTAGAAGTCGACTTCTCTCCATGGGGAAGTTCTCAAAATGACAAAAACAAGTTCAGCGATATTAAACGTGCCATGCTGCAGAGAAATGTCATTTGTTTTGACTATGTCAACGGAGAGGGGCAGAAAAGTAAACGTACGGTAGAACCAGAAAAACTCATCTTTAAAAGCAATGCTTGGTATTTGTTGGCTTACTGTCGACAGCGGCAGGAACAACGAACCTTTAGGATATCGAGGATAAAAAAATTAGAAGTAATAGCGGAAATATTTGAACCCAAAAGTTCCCCAAAGCAAGATCTTGATGCGGCAAGGGAAGATTCACAAACGCGGATTATTACGTTAAAACTACGCTTTCAGGCTAATGCTATAAACCGGATTTATGATTACTTTGATGATACGTTTCTTTGGCCGAACAAGGACGGGAGTTTTACTTTAGAGGCGTCACTTCCGGAGGGAGAGTGGCTCTATAGCTATATTTTATCGTTCGGTAGTTTCGTTGAAGTGCTGGAACCAGAGCATATACGAAAAACAATCGTAAAACGAGTGAAGGAAACTTTAACAATTTACGATGAGTGTTCCTAATATGACACACAGCTGTCTTATTACCTGAAGTACAATTAAGAAAAAATGAGGTGATAGGACAATGTCAGATATGAATTTAATTCAAGTTGATCAAAGAAAATGTACCCGGTGTGGCCTTTGCGTTAGTGTTTGCCGTGGCGTTCTAGGTATGGGCGGTGATGGGCCAGAGGTAATTAGACCGCTCTGTATTGCCTGCGGTCAATGTGTGGCTATTTGTCCTCAAGGGGCGCTCGATAATGCAAAATCGCCGCTAGCCAATCAAGCGCCCTTAAAAGAAATGCCAGTTCTTGCTGCAGATACTGCAGCTCAATTTTTACGTTCTCGCCGGTCTATCCGAAACTATCAACAAAGGCCTGTACCTCGCGATACAATATTACAGCTTCTCGACATTGCCCGTATGGCTCCTACCGCCTGCAATTCTCAAGGGGTTGCCTATCATGTCGTGGATAATGCAGATACATTGCGTGCGATTGCCACTGTTGTCATCGAATGGGCGGAAGACGAACTAAACAAAGATTCGGCAATGGCAGCTTCACCATGGGCGCCAAATTCTGCCGCTCAAATTGAAATTTACCGTCAAACCGGTGAGGATGTCGTGCTGCGGTCAGCTCCATGTTTGGTAGTAGCGGTAGCAGACAAAGATTTTCTGGCACCTGTTCGGGATAATGCCTACTTGTCTTTAACATATGCGCAACTGTTTGCGACGTCTATCGGATTGGGGACGTGCTGGACGGGTCTGTTTGAGTATTGCGCTTCCTCCGGTTATGAACCGCTTCTTGATCTTTTGGCTCTGCCGGCAAACATGCGCGTCATCAGTGGACTGATGGTGGGTTATCCGAAATATGCCTATAAGCGGTTGGTTGATCGAAATTCCTTACAAGTCACATGGCAGTAGTTCAAGAGATTAAGAGACCTTTACCGGAATGAAAGACACGGGTAGAGAAGACTATTTGGGTGAAAATGTTGGAGATATTAATGATTGACGAAATATAGGGTGATTTGTAATGCCAGTAGGCAAAGACAAACAAAAGATATAGGGAAGCAATATACAGGAGGATTAAGTAATGGGATTTTTAACAGATAACTCGTTCAATACGAAGGAACTAGATGGTAAGCGAGTCCTAGTTACAGGCGGGACGAGGGGAGGAATTGGTGAAGCGATAGTGAAACGTCTTGCTCATGCCGGAGCAACGGTTATTACCACCGCACGAAAGACCCCGGATGAGTTGAAAGCTTCAGATTTGTTTATTCAGGCAGATGTCAGTACACCAGATGGGACGACAAAGATTATTAAAGAAGTGCTTGAGCGTTTTGGTGGTGTTGATATTCTGATCAACAATGTTGGAGGCTCCTCTGCTCCAACAGGCGGAGTGCTCGCACAAAGCGACAATGATTGGCAGCAGGCTTTCGAAACCAATTTGTTTGCTGCGGTCCGACTGGATCGGGGATTGTTGCCGCCAATGATTAAACAAGGTTACGGTGTTATCATCCATATTACGTCTATTCAACGACGACTCCCGGGCAACAATACCATGGCATATTCGGCAGCCAAGGCGGCGCTAACAAACTACAGCAAAGGACTGGCAACCGAGATGGCACCTAAGGGAATACGTGTAAACACCGTCGCACCCGGATTCACTGAGACAAAGGCCGCGGAGAGGCTCATCAATCGAATGGCACAAAATTCCGAAACTGATTATAATAGTGCACGGCAAGAATTGATGGACTCCCTTGGTGGCATTCCGATTGGACGAACTGCCCGTCCGGAAGAAGTAGCGGAACTTGTTTCTTTCTTGGTATCCGACCGAGCTTCCTATATTATCGGCTGCGAGCATATCATTGATGGCGGAATCATTCGTACAATCTAAAAGTACCATAATAAGAAAGGAGAGTTATCATGAATACAAAATTATCACAAGCTATAGAAACTTACTTTCACGCGGCAAATGCTCATGACAGCAAATCGCTTGCAGACTGCTTTGCGGAAGATGCTGTTGTGCATGATGAAGGGAAAGATTACCACGGTCTTTCCGCCATCAAAGAATGGAATGAAACAGCCGGTAAAAAATATGACCTCACTTTGGATGTCATCTCCGCTGTTGAAGAAAATGGAGAAACCGTTGTTACTGCCCAGGCTTCCGGAAATTTTGAGGGGAGCCCGATTTCTATTAACTTTTATTTCACGGTCGAAAATCAAAAGATCACTTCCCTGCGCTGTGAATAGGTCAGCAAATGAGCACTCTCTAGTAAAAGGGAGGACTGTAAACAGTTTTTTAATGACAGTGGTGGCATGTCCATAAAAGTAACATTTTTAGATGGGCTGGGTTGAAACGTGTCGCTGGTAACGGAGAAAATGTAATAAACCAGGATAAAGACAGGAGTTCGGTGAGGCTCGCCTCCACCATGCAAATCCCACGGATTTTGCCCACCGAATGTCCTAAAAGGGATCTTTTAACGCGCAGCTTAATAGACTCCTTTTTTAGTCCTCGACTTTTAGCAAATACTAAAAGATATACCAAGCAGCTGGATCGGTAGTTCTCACAAATACTCTGTGAAAGCAGGGCGTAGGCAACTTCGCAGGAAAGATAAAAGCACAAAGGCAGGGCAACCTGATTGTGGGTTGCCCTGCCTTTGTGCACGCCAACGGTTACTGGAATGCTTTTACCGGCTATGCATGGAGTACTTTGTTCAGGGCGCCTTTTCAGTGCTTCTATCCGTTCGCGCGGCTTAGGGCTTACAGTTCATACCACAATATAGTTATACTAAGATCGACGCCAAGCCCTGCAGGAGGCTCAACGAGAATAGAATTTATCAGAATGTTTGTGTTCGGTGGCACAATGATTCGTCCTTCAAAATCAATAGAGGTAAACTCACCTAAAACTCTTGTATCAAATATTAGAGTTCCGCCACCCGAGCTAGGGTCTTGTGTAACTACAATTGAAGGTGTATCCGCAAATCCGGCGTTGAGATTGGTTGGAAATAGCGGCGTGCCGGGATCTGATATGATACTGTTTTTTATTATTCGAATTCTTATACTCTCTACATAGTTTAGCGGTGTAGCCGAAGGAGAAACTTGAGAACCGACCATTATTTTATCTAAATACATGGTTTTGCTTGATGGGTTAGAAAATAGAAAAAGAAAATTTGCGCTATTACCTTGGACAAACAAGCTAGTAACAAGCGAAAACAGCGCTCCAATTTGCGAATGGGTACTGGCGCTAGGAAGGGTAGCAGTGACATTGTGAACATCAGTTTTGATGGTGCGAATTACGTCGTCAACGCCTCTGCCGCAGATGAGTATGCTATCATTGCTGCAGGACAGAGAGCGGTTAGGCCCTGATGTCATTAGTATATTCTCGATCCCGCGAATTTCGTTCTTGATCTCATTAAGGCCGAAGAACTGATTGTTGACCGAGCTGTTGATGGCGGTGACAATACGATTAATGTCAATAATCTCGTTTTTGATCTCCGGGAGACCGAAGGTTCCGTTGTGAATGGTGTTGTTGATAGTGGTAATGATCTCGTTGAGGTCGATGATCTCGTTTTTGATTTCGAAGACGCCTTTGGTACCATTGTTAACTGTGCTGTTGATGGCGGTGACAATACGATTAATGTCAATAATCTCGTTTTTGATCTCCGGGAGACCGGAGGTTCCGTTGTGAATGGTGTTGTTGATAGTGGTAATGATCTCGTTGAGGTCGATGATTTCATTTTTGATTTCGAAGACGCCTTTGGTACCATTGTTAACTGTGTTGTTGATGGCGGTGACAATGCGATTAATGTCAATGATTTCGTTCTTGATCTCGGGCAGTCCGGAAGTGCCGTTGTTGATAGTGTTGTTAATAGTGGTAACAATCTCGTTGATGTCGATGATTTCATTTTTAATTTCAAAGATACCTTTGGTGCCATTGTTGACCGTGTTGTTAATGTCGATGACAACTTCGTTGATATTTGTTAAGAACTCGCAGAAGTTACATGTATTCTTTATGGCATTGACAACTTCGTTTATAATAATTACTTCATTCAGAATGGCAGTGCTAGTGATGTTGATTTCGATAATCTCATTTTTGATTTCCGGCAAGCCGAAGATAGTGTTATTGATAAAACTTTCTAGGAACCTGATCTCATTTTTGATTTCTGGTAAACCGAAGGTGCTGTTGTTGATAAAATCTTCTATAGACCGAATCTCATTTAACAGAATGCAGACGGCGACTCGTTCCTCCTTGCAGAGGCTGGGGCGCTCGTCCAGGCAGTCTAACACGCACTTTGTCACATTTTTTATCTGTGTAAAACAGTTAGCCAGATCAATAATATTTGGATTGCAGCAGTCGCACGGGAATTTACCGCAACCTAAGCAGTTGCCGCGGCCTGTCGAGCAATTGACTTTATCGGATTTGCCCAGTCTGGCGGTTTTTGTGTCCAATGTATTCACCCCTCTTCATAACTATCTAGTATCATTATATGTTGAGTTAATCACGGGGGGTGAAGAGTATGTCGCAATACATTCTATTGGCGGAAGAAACAAACCCGCTTTCAAGCCAGAGCCGGAAACCGGAATATTAACCATTCACAATTAGGGGAAGATATTAGATAATAAGAAGTATGAAATCTTACTCTTGCAGAGGATGACATGAAGGATAGGAATACATGCATAAGAAAATATTTGAGGAAGGACTAATGTCCAATGAAGATTATTGATGCCCACATCCACTTCGGCCAGGAGCCTTACTTTGACCAGATTGCAGAATTGGCGGGCCATAAAAATACCAGTGCCCATCTGAAAGACCAATATGCTGCGCATAACATTGTTCATGGTGTGGTCATGGGCAACCGGGGTTTGCAGTTGAGCGAACACGATTATCACGATGATCTTAGCTATTGTATCGGGTTGGATAGCACCTGCTTTAACGTGAAAGAGGTAGTGCAGCAAGCTTATTTGGTAGAAAAACATTTGCAAAGAAAGAATTGTGTGGGCATTAAGCTATATCCGGGCTACAATCACTTTTATATTTACGATTCGGTGGTTGACCCGTTTTATCAGCTGGCAATGCAGTATAAGAAACCAGTGGCCGTTCATACCGGATTGACAGCCACCAGCAATGCCCTGTTGAAATACAGTCATCCTATGACCTTGGATGAGGTAGCGGTACGCTATCCTCATGTTCAGTTTGTTATGTGCCATATTGGTAATCCCTGGCTTGTAGACGCTATCGCGGTCATTGCGAAAAATGAAAATGTAGCTGCCGACCTTTCGGGAATTTTGGAAGGCCGGATCGATAGCATGCCAGATTTTTTTGAAAAAAAGCACGGCTATATTAACTTCTTAAAAGTATGGTTGGAATACCTGGACAACTATGACCGCCTGCTGTATGGGACAGATTGGCCGCTGGCTAATATCTCCAATTATATTGAGTTTGTTGCGCAGATTATCCCAGCAAAGCATCATGACAAAGTGTTTTTTGACAACGCTAACAGGATTTATGATCTTGGCCTGACAGGACTCGAAGCTAATGAAAAGCTCTTGTAAATGCATCTGGTGAGCTATATCCGTATTTAACTGCAACATCAATTACCCTGCTAGATCCGACATTGCGTGCACAGTTATGCAGGGGTTGAATTTTTGATTATGTAGCGCTCCATTAAGATGGCTCACATCTGTTGGTGCAGAGAAAAGTATCATTCTTATCCTTAGGGCAATCAGGGTGATAAACAACCTAATCTTGCACCGTTTGACCCGATACGGAGAACCGTATTATCTCTAACAGTTCCAAATGGACTCAATCCTTGTGTAAGCAGGGATTGGGACTTTTGAAGATCTCCCTATCTCCTCAAGCTATGTAAGACAGTCATCGTGAAGACTTGTCTGATTTATCCCCAGGTTTTGTTTGTTGAATTTTGAAAAGCAGTATGATATGCTATTCACAATTAAAGTGATTGGAGTTGAAAAGATGAAGAATCTTTCTTGCTAATTTATTAAGCATAATAAAAATTTTAGGCACGTCATGCCTCTTGTTTTGTTGTGCTTATGCAAGAAAGTAATTCATTCTTTTCACTCAACGATATATCTTGGTCACGCCAGTATAGGCTTGGCTTTGCTGTATTTTATGGGCTGTAAGAATTTACTTTCTTGCAGCTCATAATTTTTATGCAGGAGGGTAAGCCATGTCTCTAATAAACGTGATGCATCTCACCTTTGGCTATGATGGCAGTTATGATAACATATTTGAAAACGTGAGTTTTCAAATAGATACAGATTGGAAATTGGGCTTCACAGGGAGAAACGGTAGAGGGAAAACGACATTTCTGAATTTGCTGCTTGGTAAATATGAATACAACGGTACAATTTCAGCATCAGTAAACTTCGAATATTTTCCTTTCAAGGTAACGAACCCGGAAGACAACACCATAGAGATAATTGAAAACATCTATCCGGACTACGTTCTTTGGCAGGTTATGCGTGAGCTTTCACTGCTTCAGGTTTCAGAGGACGTTTTATATCGCCCTTTTCACACACTGTCAAATGGAGAGCAAACAAAGGTGTTGCTCGCTACTTTGTTCCTGAAGGAAAATAGTTTCTTGCTGATTGATGAGCCGACGAACCACCTTGATATGAATGCCAGAAAGCTTGTCAGTGACTATCTCCGCTCTAAACGTGGCTATATTTTGGTTTCTCACGACAGAGCATTTCTTGATAACTGTGTTGATCACATCCTTTCCATTAACAAAACCAATATTGAAATACAAAAAGGGAATTTTTCATCTTGGTGGGAAAACAAAACAATGCAGGATAACTTTGAGCTGGCTGAAAACGAAAAACTCCAAAGAGATATTGAACGCCTATCGTCTGCTGCAAAACGTACCTCTGATTGGTCGGATAAAGTGGAAAAAACAAAGCTGGGTACACGGGACTCCGGTTTAAGGCCGGATACAGGCTATATAGGTCACAAGTCCGCAAAGATGATGAAACGTGCGAAGTCAATCGAAGCAAGACAACAAGCAGCGATTGAAAACAAGTCAAAGCTTCTCCACAATATTGAAAGCTCTGAGCGGTTGAAAATTTCCCAAGTGAACTTTCATGCAGACCGTCTGGTAGAATTTGAAAACGTTTCAATAGTCTATGGCGAAAAGGTAGCATGTGAGAGTGTAAGTTTCAGCATTGAGCAAGGTGATAGAGTAGCACTTTACGGAAAAAACGGCTCAGGAAAGTCGAGCCTTATTAAGCTGATTTGTGGAGAAAATATAAACTATACAGGCACTTTCAGAAAAGCAAGTCAACTTAAAATATCCTATGTTTCTCAGGATACCTCTCACCTTAGAGGCAACTTAACCGATTATGCCAGAGATAATGATATTGATGAAAGTATTTTTAAGGCTAATTTAAGGAAACTTGATTTTTCAAGAGTACAATTTGAAAAGGATATGTCCGATTTTAGCGGTGGACAAAAGAAAAAAGTGCTGATTGCAAGAAGCCTTTGCGAGAAAGCTCATTTGCATATCTGGGATGAACCGCTTAATTTTATAGATGTTATCTCACGTATGCAAATCGAAGAATTACTGCTTGAATTTTCACCAACTATTCTGTTTGTGGAGCATGACAGTGAATTTTGCAAAAATATCGCAACAAAGATTTTTGAACTTTAGAAGGCGCAAATCTAGATAACATACCAGATTCTGTATGACACGTAATGGAATATCATGTAATAGAAGCGTCGATAGAGCCTTATAGGGCTCGGTTTTACTGGCTTTTCAAAACTTGTAAACAGTATTTTAAGTGAGAGTGGTGCCATATTCATAAAAGTAACATCTTTTATAATTAGCGCAAATTATCCTCGCCAATATAGGCGAGGATAATTTTGTTCACCATATCACGAAGATTAGTTCACGGAGACCGTATTTATTTTCAAATGCATTCCTCAATAAATTGTGTCAATTCCTTATTAAACTTATCGCGCTCGTCATAAAACAAACCATGACCGCTGTATTTGAATGGCACAAGCTTGGAGTTTCTGATTCCTTCATGTTGGGCAATTGCTAATGGGAATAAACAAACTTTGTCATGGATACCATGAAGAATTAAAGTGGGGACGTGTATTTCTCCAAGATCAGAAAATAGTTCTTCGTCTATCCAGGAGGATGAAACTGCCGCTGTGGACCAACCTGCCGCCTGTAATCCCAGTTGGAAGAACCAATCTGAGAAAGCCTGAGATACATGCTGGAAGAAAAACATATCTCCAAATCCCCGCAACATTGCTGGACGGTCATTAGATGTTTCTTGAATGATTTTGTTTACATCTTCTTTTTGCAATCCGTAAGGAAAATATGGACGTTGAATCAGACTGGGAGCTGCAGCTGCAAAAAGGGCGAGTTTGGATACCCCATATCCCTTGTGGCGGGCCATATATCGAATGGCAATCGCTCCCCCCGTGGAATGACCCCCAAGTGTGAAATCTTGCAAATCGAGTGCTTCGACCACACAGCGAATATCGTCTGACGCAGTATCGTAGTCGTAGCCTTCCCAAGGCTTATCGGAATTACCGAATCCTCTACTGTCTATTCCAACGCATCGATATCCCATCTTGGGAAGTTGGTCAAACTGATATTCAAACATCTTATGATTCGCTGGCCAACCGTGTATAAACACGATTGTTTTCTCGCCCTCTGGGTTAAGGTCTTCTACATAAATCTTTACGTCTGGTTCTACTTTAATATAGAATCCCATATTGAGCCTCCGTTAAATCTAAACCTTTACATAATATTTTATTCACTTGGTACTAATAGTGTGATACCGGCGAAAGGAGGTCTCAAGATAAAGCCTTACCCCGAAGGCCAACTGAACCTTTTTCAACTAGATAACATATTATGTAGCAAGATATCCCATATATTTATGCATGTAGGGATTTTATGGAATATGATGGTAGAACTCTTACTGGGGAAGCCTCCCGCTCCTTGCTTCCCAAGTAAGACTCAGAGGATACCTGCCATTAACAAAATACTGTCCCAAATAACTCGCAGGGAAGTAAAAATGCTAGGGCACCTATCCTCCCGCAAAGATAAAACAGATGATTTGGAGAGAGGAGTAGATCAAATGGCGATTGTGAGATATAATCTGTTTGCAACTGATAATAAGATCATGCTTCCCTTAACTCCGGACCCCTGCGGCCCTAGGACTGAGCTTTATATCTGGGGGTTTGCCGGCGGTCTATATGAAAAGGATGGAGTCATAATAAATCCGGAGTTCGCTGTTGAAAATGGCGGCCAATTTTTTGGTAAAGCCAGTTTTCCTTCCCCGCGCATTGATGTGGATTGTGGAGATCAATTGTTTATTACGTTGGTTAATCTCGGTATGAAGTACCGTCCGGATCTTCCCGATGTCCACTCCATTCATATCCATGGCGGACATGTGGCCACACAGCTTGATGGTGTTCCTGAAACCTCCTTTGGCGTTCCCATGCAGATGCATGATGGAATGATGCCTAAATGTGCAATGCCAGATCCTTCAGTTGATCCTAACCAGGCTATAACATATTATTTCGTACCGGAACATCCAGGCACGTATTTTTATCATTGCCACCAAGAAGCTGCCGAACACGTCCAAATGGGTATGTACGGTGCGTTAATCGTCTACCCGTCAATGGAACATTTACACTGTGAAGGAGTCTGTATACCCGAGGGGTATAGCAATAGAAATTTTGCCTATGCCAACAAACATACCTTCTTTGAGAAGGAGTATGTTTTGTTGCTTTCCGATATTGACCAAATATGGCACCAGTATGTCCTTGAAGGCAAAAGGTTTTGCCCGGCGGATTTCAAACCAACCGCTTGGCTAGTGAATGGCCGTTCCTTTCCTGACACTCTTTTGCCTACGCAAGTACCGGACAGCTTGGGTGCTTACTCTATTCCGGAAGGGTATGATTCCTACGTTCACGTAAAAACTGGGGAAAGATTTCTTATCCGGTTAATTAATATGGGCTATCAGGCCATACCATGGCATATCCATGGCTGGCATTTCCGTATTATCGGTAAAGATGCTCATCCCATGTCAGCTAATCCGAAATCTAAGAACTCACAAATGGCGTTTACTCAACTTATAGGGTCTGGAGAAAGCTATGATCTTCTTATAACTGCCGATAACAAACAACCGTTGTATGGCCAATATGTCAATCACGGCTTTGCAGGGATTATTAATTCACTTATGGAGCAGGTAAAAGCGGCCGAAATTGCTTCTGGGCAACAACTCTGGCAAAGTATACCTGAAGAAGGAACGTTTACTGGCAACGGCCCATATAATAGGCTCTTTAACTTTTATAATTACGGACAGCACCCTGATCAATTTTTCCCGCAGTTTTATATCATGCATAATCATGATGATTATAAGGCGACTACTCCTAAGGATTTAGCTAACCCTGAGTCAGAAGATCAATGTCTGTACCCCGGCGGTCAACTCTGTTTTATGCAAATTGATGCTCCTGACTGTAACTGTGGCTGCCCTGTACGGGATGATGGTGACTGCGATCAGTGACCTTATGCTCTATCCCGGTTACGTCAGGCGGTGCCGCCATTCGGAGAGAACGATTTTGCCTCAGATTGATGACACATTTGCTAAAGTAACCAATTCCAGCGATAGATTAGCCAACCTGATCAGTGGTTAGGGTGCGTTTACTCTCCGCTGCCATACAAGAATTTTACACAAATAGGAACGGCTATTTGTCTACTAAAGGATAAATAGTCGTTTTTTTGTCTTTGCGATTAGCGGGAGAAAGGGATCACCGTATAAAAACCAGCAGTTTTTCTTACGGATGCCTTATTTAGTGATAAAGTAGGAATGTCACACAATGGGGATGTTTATTCAAAGCTATGGTTTCCAGCCACTTATATTTATTCGGAATATAGTATAAATATTGATTTGATTAAAATATAGTACATGAGTGCTGACAGAGATGTGTAGATGACACATCTCCTGTTCTTATCTTATTCGTTATTACCTGTAAGAGCTATACAGTAGCCGTTTACAAAAGAAGAAAGGCGATATCCTGTGACATGATTAGAAAACGCTTACCTAATTGCACCAAATTTTAAAAATAGGAATATAAGCTAAAGAAAAATTAATCATCAATAAAATTATTTTGATGTCTACCTTTTGTTACTAAATAGTTTTTCCCCCAAATGCTAATTAGGCTGCAGGCTCCAGCCGAGTTCAGATAAAGAATACTCAACCTTAGGTGGAACTTCTGGATAAATCTTTCAGAAAATAAGACCATCTTGCTCCATCTGACGAAGTTGCTGTGTCAGCATTTTCTGGCTTATCCCGTTAATGCCCCGGAGAAGATCACTAAAACGCTGAGGGCTTTTATTCAACAAGTTTCTTAAGATAAGTACTTTCCATTTATGCCCTATGAGATTGACCGTTTCTTCTATCGGGCAAAGTTTAATATTTTTCATTCAAACCTCCAGTAAAAGCAACTATTGTTACCATTTTTTAGATACTAATAATGAGCATGTTCTTAACTTTGCTATTTACGGTGCGAAACTGTACTCTTTCGCATTTATAGTAAATGGATTGAATATCGTCGCATCAGTTTTTTTTACCGCTATTTGTAATCATTAATTGCTTTAAGTAAAGGCATTGTATGGATAGGTATAGGCATTGTCATGTTGCCGCAGATATTTGGTATAAAAGGCATATGGCTAACTGTACCTATAGCTGAAATGCTAACTTTGATATTATCCGCATTATTGATATATAAGCATTTTGAGCGTCGTATTCCACATAATTTAGAATAACATTAATGGTATGTAATATTTGTAATGGATAAGTTACAATTATTACCTCTGACGTAATTTTTACTGGAATTGATATGCCATTTCACATCATTAAGCGACGATGTTATGGAAACGACTGCAGAGCGTATGCAGTATGATATTATTGTTTTCGTATCTTGCCGTACCATTGGAATGGAAGCTGGAAAAAAGGCCGTACTCAAATAGTGAGTACGGCCTTTTTAGTATTATATATAGTCATAATATAGACGGATTAACTATGTTATAATGCTAGTTTATCCTCGACCAAGAGACTCAAAAACTTAAAAACGAACCATGAATCTCATGGGATTTACGGCAGTACCATTTACTCTTACCTCATAGTGAATATGTGGGCCTGTACTAACGCCGGTACTACCGACGTACGCAATAACCTGACCTTTTTTTACCTTCTGGCCGACACTGACAGCCAGCTGTGAATTGTGTCCGTACAGGGTCTCCATGCCATTGCCATGATCAATTTGTACAAGATTGCCATAGCCTCCCGTCCAGCCGCTCTTTGTAACAACGCCATTAGCAGTTGCTACGACAGGTGTACCTGTTTCTACGGCAATGTCAACTCCCTGGTGTAATTCAGTACCGTCCTCCACAGGGGGATTACGCCAGCCAAAACCGGAGGTAATTGCCCCGCTAGCCGGCCAAAGGGCGGGCGTGTTTATGGGCATATCTGTACTTGTTGTCACTATAGCCTGGGCTTGTGGTTGCCCAAGCTCGCCCACAGATCGGGAAGCCAGTGATGTTGTGGCAATAGCGTTGGCACTCAGGGGGCGGTGATAATGTGCTAGAAGCCCTGTTACGATAAGGATAAGGAAGGAGCCCAAGAAAATAAGCCATGGTATAGGAATAGCGGGCGTAGTAATACTGCCTGCAAGCTGTTTGGTAACTCTTTCGTGCCAAGCAGTCATGGATAACACCTCAAAATTTAAAAAGTCCGATGCCGGTGTGGTACAATAGGTATGCACCTTACTATTTTCTTCTTATGGCTGCAATATGTCAACACTTGACGGAAAAAGTGTGAAGTGAGAACATAGTAACGACTTAACTACTCAACTACACAATTATTGGAGATGACTCATGTGGCAAAAGATACTCTAAAAAAATACGCTCCCATAGTAATGGCTGCATTGTTATGTGCATGTGCCATATTTATAGCTGTTCGCAGCGAGCTTTTACCGATTACTACGGGTTCACGTACACCTATTCATGTTACTACAGCTGCGGTTAGTACGATACATAAGCCGGTGACGATTATCCGTGCTGGTTCTGTAAAAAACGCAGTTACTATACCAGTGAATGCCGAGTTTGCCGGCAGTATCAGTGATGTATTTGTAACAGAGAAACAATCAGTCAAGGCAGGACAGCCACTGTTTAAGCTGCAGGCGATTCCCGGTGCCGCTGGTGATACGGCGGCGAATCCATCTCAAGCAGCACAGTCTAATTATGTCAAGGCGCTTGAGGAATACAACCGTTATCAAGCGTTGTATGAACTAGGGGGGATTTCCCGTGTACAGCTGGAGAATGCCAAGAGTCGACTGCAAGCAGTACAGGGTGGCTCGGTTGGCAGCAAGAACTCGGCATCAGCGACAACTACAGCAGAAAACCGGACAGTCACCATTGAGTCACCCATTGACGGTACAGTGATTGGCTTAACGAGAGCCCCGGGAAAGATGATTCAGGCAGGTGAGCAAGTAATGGCCTTAGGGAATGGTCAAGCAATAGAGGCTGTAGTTAGATTAGAACAGTCTGATTTATATGGTATTCAGTTAAGTGCTCCGGCTGCAATAGAAGTAGCCAGTCAAACAATAACGGGTCAAGTGGCCGCAATTTATCCAGCAGTTGAGGCGAACCAAGTTTCTGCTTTTTGGGTCCATATTAAATTTACGAGCAAGGCAGCCGATACACTAAAACCGGGTATGTCTGCTAACATACGTATCAGCACTGGTGATTCAGTGACAGTTCCTGTTATCCCGACCGCCGCAATATTACAGGATAATCAGGGACAAACGTTTATTTATATTGCAGATAATGGGAAAGCTGTCCGCCAACAAGTGGATATTGGTGAAACGAAAGGTGAGTTTACAGAGATTACATCAAATGTGCCAGCAGAAGTCCGGGTCATAAAGAGCAATCTTGATAAAATAAAACAGAGTTATGCAATTATAGATGCGTCGTAAATTTAGATTATATCGGGCAAATACTTTCACCAGTAAGATGTAGGATTCTGATGATAAGATTGTTCGTGTGACTGAACATAAGCTTTTCAGTGACCCAATGGCCAAATGGACAATGGAAAACCTTGTAAATAATGGGAGAGTAACTGAATGGATAACGCTATAGTTTTTAAATGTAATTCGGATACTGTTATTATTGTATTGCATGAAATATACGGGATTAATAATCATATTAGAAAAATTTGCGAAATGCTCGCGAATGGAAAAAATGATGTGATCTGTCCGAACCTGCTATTGCCAAGTCAATCGTTTAGCCCCGAGGAAGAGGTTATTGCTTACAAGAATTTCATACAAAACGTAGGATTTAGCTTTGCACAACAACAGGTTGAAAAATTGTCATTGAAAATTCGAAATGATTATAAGTACCGCTTCATTATTGGTTATAGTATAGGAGCTACGTTAGCTTGGCTATGTAGTCAGCGGGAGGGTCTGTATAATGGAATAGTTGGTTTCTACGGTTCGCGAATAAGGGATTATAAAGATATCGTTCCTAAGTGTCCTACTCTACTCTTCTTTCCGAGGAAGGAAGAGGCTTTTGACATTAATAGCTTAACGCAAGAGCTATCAACCAAAGAAGATATTAGCATAGTACAAGTTAATGCATTACATGGCTTTGCTGATCCATGGTCCAGTAATTATTGCTCAGAGGTAAGTGAAGAAACAATTAGGAAAACTATTGATTTTATTAATAGACAAAGGCAATAACGTAGATAAATATGAGCTGGTGTGGATCATTTTAACAATGAGTAGCATGTTTTATAGGTTAATATATTCCTATTAAGTATTTCGGGTGATTCTTGGAGTTATAGGTGATTTTGATTTGCGTTTTAATATAATATTGATCAAGTTGTTGACTAATATTATATTAAGATTTGATTGTACGCGCGGCATGTTATGGACCCCAAAATAAGCGTTTAGAAAATAATAATCCACCGTTCCAGAGTAATGACATGAAAAAACGCAAGCTGGCACCACTTTTGGGTGCATAGGCTTGCGTTTTTCTCTTTATAGTCAGTCCCATTTTGAGGTTCAACAACTCAGCGTGGCATGTTATAGAAGTGAATTTAAGAGTTTGCAAAGTTAGATAACATATGGGTTCTACAGATTCTGTATGGCATGTAATGGAATATTAAATGACATGTAATAGAAGTGGTGATAGAGCCATGTAGGGACTGGATTTACTGGCTTTTCAAAAGTTGTAAACAGTATTTAAAATGACAGTGGTGCCATGTTCATAAAAGTAACATTCTTTCTACGATTAGTGAGAGAGATGCGTATTGTTGAAAATAGTGAAAAAGCCACAGCCCTTGACAAATTGAGGGGTTGTGGCTTTTCACTTAAAAATCGGAAATAAAAAGAGTGTCTATCAATATACATTAATTGTTTTTTTCCGTGAAATAGTATAATAATGCTGCAACTGGCATGCTTAGTCCTAAAATTGATGCGAACATCCAGCCTCCATAAGCATATGCCCAGCCTCCGAATGCCGATCCGATCGCTCCACCAATAAAGAAAACAGCCATGAATACTCCGTTTACGCGCCCACGTATTTCACTTCCTAGTGAATAAATCGCACGCTGACCGAGAACGAGATTGCCGGATACCGCCATATCTAACGTAATAGCTGCAATGACTAGCATAGCTAAAGCTATTGTTGAATGATCTTCAAATATATGAGTAAGTAAAAAAGATAGAGCCGCAATTACAAGTGTCACACCCGTCAATATTTTTGTCCATCCTTTATCGGCCAATCTTCCCGCGATAGGAGCTGCTATGGCGCCGGCCACACCAGCAAGGGCGAATAAGGAAATCCCTTGCTGTGACAAATGGAAATGGCTAGCTAACCATAACGGTATTACTGTCCAAAACAGACTAAAAGCGCCAAATAAACAAGCTTGATATAAGGAACGGCGGCGTAAAACAGCCTTTGTTTTAAAAAGTGACCACAAGGAGCTAAGCAATTCACCATAATTCATGGTAGGTGAAGGTTTACGCTCAGGAAGAACTAAAGCCAACAGTCCAGCCAATATTGCAGTAATGGCGGCAGATAGAGTAAAGACTGCCCGCCATCCCCAAAGATCAGTAATAAAGCTGGCTATCGGCCGGGCAAGCATTATTCCAAGCAGTAGTCCACTCATCACATTACCTACTACTTGACCTCGCCGCTCTTCTGTTGCTAAATGGGCTGCATATGGTACCAATATTTGAGCTGCCACTGAACCTAGTCCGATAAACATTGCTGCCACAAGAAAGAATAGCGCATTATATGCCAGGGGTGCTGCAACTAATGCACAAATAACGACTGCTAATGCTGACACAACTAATCGTCGATTTTCAATGAGATCGCTAAGCGGAACAATAAATAACAACCCAAAAACATAGCCAATTTGGGTCAGTGTTACGATTAATCCTGCTGACGCCAGAGGAAGATGGGTATCTGCACTGATAGGGCCAACTAAAGGTTGTGCATAATAAAGATTTGCAACAATAACCCCACATGCAATTGCTAACAGGAATGTAATCCAGTTTGGAACTTTCTTAGTTTCTGGTCGTACGTTGTTCATATGACAATCCCGTCCTTAGTTTATTTTTTTCTTTTACGTTTATATGGTATTATGTAATTAAATACAATACTAAACGTTCGGTTTCGATAGACCTATTGTAAACTGAACGTTCAGTTATCAATGATATAGTAATTCAAGTTACCAATTTAGCTCGGTTTTTAACTAGCAGAGAAGGAAAAGTAATCAATGAGCTAATTGCAGAAGGACAATTTGATTTAAAGTTGGCAGAGGAATATCGATCAAGATATTTTAACCCTAGAAGACTTGATTCGCGACGCATCTTAGAGCGTGGGGTGCATCGAGGAGAATTGAAGAAAGACTTGGATATTGAATTGAGTATTGACCTAATTTATGGTCCGCTTTTTTATCGATTATTAGTAACAGGTGAAAAATTAGATGAACCTTTTATAGAAGCATTAATAAACTATGTTTTTGAAGGCATTAAGTCAAAGAGATAATTTGTATGACTAAGTTTTTAACTTTATATAGGTCGGTTAAATTACTTCTAGGCAGAAAGGGAAGGGTACAGGTAAAGGAAATAGACATTAGTCAAAGTGCTGACTAATGTCTATTTTGAGATTCGATTCTTCAGCGTGGCATGTTATGGAAGTGAATTTACGAGTTTGCAAAGTTAGATAATATATGGCTTATACAGATTTTGTATGGCATGTAATAGAATATTAGATGACATGTAATAGAAGGGGCGATAGAGCCTTACAGGGCTTGGTTTTGCTGGCTCTTCAAGATTTGTAAACAGTTTTTTAAGTGACATTGGTGGCACGTCCATAAAAGTAACATTTTTGCAGGGGAAATAAGTAAAATATCGAACTAGAGCCATAGCTACTATTGCGATAGCTATGGCTCTAGTAGTTAATAGCGAACAAGTTAAATATATAAATGATATGTTAGTTAAACGTGGAGTTATTGACAACCAATGCCGAGCAGTGTCAGTAACCCCGTCTCGCTGACACTCTCTTTATATATTCTGGGGGAGGTTATTAGGATTAGGAAGCTACAAACACATTTGAAGATTTTATTACCAGATATTCCGGAAGAATTAGCTGAAGTTATATTTTCAGACAGATGAATTTGTAATGAAGATTATTTTGAAATGGGAATAATCAGTAATTGTATAATTGAGAATCAAAGGACAGAACGTGTGTGTTTTGATAAGGTCATATTTAAAAATGTAATTTTTTAAAAAGTTAATTTTAGCAGATTAGAATTAACCAATGTTATTTTTGTAAATTGTGATTTATCAAATGTAGACTTTAATGAAGCTATCATGCATCAAGTTGAGATAAAAAATTGTAAAATTTTAGGGATTAATCTATTAGGAGCAACTTTGCGCAATGTACTATTTGATAACTGCTATGGGGACTATGCTACCTTTCGTAATGTAAATTGCAAACAGGTGAAGTTTCATAATAGTTCATTAGCTAATGCCGATTTTTATAAATCAACACTACTCCATGTGCATTTTTCGAATTCAAGTTTAGATCAGATTCAATTATCTGGTACTAAACTAGCAGGCATTGATTTAAGTAGCTGTGAGTTTAGACAGATTGGTGTTACCATAGAAGATGTGCAAGGGTGTATCGTTTCCCCACAGCAAGCAGTTGGTTTTTCAAAATTATTTGGCTTGATTATCAAAGATTAGGAGTGAGGGACGGCGTTATTAACATTTAATGCTAAGAGCGTCAGCAACCCCGTCCCGCTGACATCCAACTGAACCGCCCTTTGCATTTTTGGAGGTGTAAGGATGATGATACGTCAAATGGTCGCAGATGATATCCCTGAATTAGCACAATTATACAAACAATTCTGGAATGAAGATTCTTGTATTGATACAATGTATAATCAGTTTAATAAATTTTCCGAAAGCAGTACACATGTATTATTGAGCGCTGTTGACAATGGACGGCTGATTGGTTCCGTAATGGGAGTTATCTGTGAGGAGTTATATGGCTGTTGCGAACCATTTATGGTTCTGGAAAACATGATAGTTGACAATGATCACAGAAATAAGGAGTAGGCAAAGCATTGATTTCTGAGTTAGAAAAAATCGCTGCTAATAAAAATTGCACTCAAATTATTCTTGTAACAGAAACTAATAGAATTGATGCTTGTAATTTTTATGAATCTGTAGGATATAGTCCTATTACACATAAGGGATTTAAAAAGAAACTAAAATGTTGATATTCAACGATACGTTAGGATAGGTTATATATTTTCCCATTAGACTTACTTTTAGTTGTTTCCAGAGGTACTGGGTAATTCTGATTCACGCTATAAATAGACATTGGTCAAAATTATTGACTAATGTCTATTTATGCTTCTTGGCATGTTATGGAAGTGAATTTAAGGACTTACAAAGTTAGATACCATATGGTTCTAACAGATTTTGCATGGCATGTAATGGAACATTAGATGACATGTAATAGAAGAGGCGATAGAGCCTTACAGGGCTTGGATTTGCTGGCTCTTCAAGATTTGTAAATATTTTTTTAAGTGACAGTGATGTCATGTCCATAAAAGTAATAATTTAAAGAGTTATGAAATTCGTGGCCTTGCATAAAGCTTAAGGTCAAAAAAGATATCCGCGCAAGTGCGCAGATATCCTTTAATTTGTACTACCTGTATATCATATTCTTCTTTTACATATTAATTTTAGAAATTATATTCTAGAATATTTATATGGAAAGATCCAGCTTTATGTTAAAGCATTTGTTTTGCAGATGTCACCGTTATCTCCAAGACAGCGCGAATCCATGAGAATTTTTCCTTCATACGATCAAAGTCTTCACCGGATTTTATAAAACGAGTGCCTCCTTTCACGATAAAACCTGTTCCGGTCCCTTTGTAGCCCTCAACTTCTCTGTTGGCAATGGAAAGGATTGCTTCGTTGTGAGTTGAAAGGTTTCTTTCGGTTTTTACAAAGCCGGCAGCTGGAATAAGGAGCTTGTCATTAGGAGTTACTTCGATATAGCTATTCCAGGTATTAACTAGATGAGGACCATCGACACCGGTAGTTACAATAGAAACGCATCCATCTACAGGATGAGAAAGAATCGCCAATAATTTTTCGTTTAGCACAATAATACGTCCTTTCATTTAGAATATCAGGTAAGATATAGTATATATAAAAACTGACCCTGACAGTAGAGACAGATTTGAGAAATAGTATGGGGTCAGTTTAGGCGACTAACCTTGACACTGCTTATTACGCATAGTTATAATGACGATAGCAAGCTCCTGAATTAAAGATGTTTGTTGGTGATTTGATGTTTATTTTGGATTGCAAAGATCGTCGGCCGTTACATGTTAAAATTTATAATCAGATTAAAAATCAAATCTTATCAGGAAAACTGATTCCAAACACTAAGCTTCCATCCATCAGGAATTTATCTGTTGAACTATCTGTAAGCCGCAATACAGTGGAGTATGCTTATGAACAATTATATACTGAGGGTTTTATATACAGTAGACCGCGAAGTGGATACTATGTTTCACTTCTAGACCAAGAATATATTTCTCGCCCTTGTCGAAAAACAGCTACTCTCATAGAACCAGCTTTTGGAGATGGGAAGACATTTTCGTTTGATTTTCATCCAGCTTGTCTTTCGCCAGAAAGCTTTCCTGGTAAGATTTGGAGTAAACTCTTAACGAATTGTCTACAGGAAAATCCTGAACAGTTTACACTATATTGCGATCCCCAAGGGGAATTTGATCTGCGCTATGAGATTCAGCGATATCTGGAGCGGTTTCGCGGTGTTTCTTGCGATCCTGAGCAAATTGTCGTTTGTTGTGGTCTACAAGATAGTATGTCCATCCTAGCTCAAATATTGCTAGGTAATCACTCAGCATTTGCGTTCGAAGACCCTGGTCACTGGATTCCAAGATCCGTTTTTCAAAATTATTCATTTCTCCTCAATCCCATTCCGGTAAATTCAGACGGCATAAGCTTGGACTATTTAAAGAAAACCAATAGCACTGTTATACATGTTACTCCATCCCATCAATTCCCATTAGGAAATGTTATGCCGGTGGAAAACCGGCTAAGGCTAATTAATTGGGCAGAAAACGTTGGGGGAGTAATTATTGAAGACGACTATGATAGCGAACTCAGGTATCACGGAAAACCCATTCCTGCCCTACAAGGATTACATCCCGAAGGAGACATAATATATGTAGGTACTTTCTCCAAAGTTCTATCTCCCGCTCTACGAGCAAGCTATATGGTTTTGCCATATCGCTTGCTTAGTATATATAACAAGCTATTCCGTAATTACGCAGCTACGGTTTCATTATTAGAACAAAGAGCACTATATAAATTTATGAGGCAAGGATATTGGGAACGACATCTGCGGAAGATGCGAACAATGTATAAAAAGAAACACGATGCACTCATTCAATCCATTGATCGTCATTTTGGCGATCAAGTTAAGATTTTAGGGCAAGGGGCAGGTCTCCATGTTGTTTTAGAGTTAGCCAATGGTTTTCTTGATGAAAAGGATCTTATTAGTCGTGCTTGGGAGAAAAATGTCCGAATGTTACCACTCTCCGATACTTATCAATGCAAGAATTATTATCCCACGAGAGTAATGCTTGGATTCGGTAGGATGAATCCTGATGAGTTGGAAAAGGGGATTGAGCTATTGTCGCAAGCCTGGAATTTGTAACATGGATTCCTTTTTATGCTTTGGTCGGTGGTTCGAGTTCTCCCGAACGCACCATAGGTCTCGATTTCTAGTAAATACTTTAGTTTATACTCATATTGATATTTTAGGGGAGAAAAAATGAGTTATAAAATACTTCTATTTGATTTAGATGATACATTGTTAGATTTCGGCGCTAATGAAACTGATTCGTTAAACAAATTGTTTCAGCAACACGAATATACTTTTTCGGATGAGTTGTTTCGAGTATATAATTCCGTCAACAAACAACTATGGGCTGATTATGAAAATGGAAATATTGTATTAGATGATGTGCTAAACTCAAGATTTTCAGAAACTATGTTAAGACTGGGAAAAGTTGTGGATGGAATTGAATGGGAAAATCTGTATAGAGAACTTTTGGGCAATGGATGTCAGCATATGGAAGGCGCTTTAGAAGTGTGTCAGAGCTTATCTGTATCCCATAGACTGTTTGTTATCACTAATGGTATAACCAAAACTCAGATAAAGCGATTGAAGCAGTCAGGCTTATATGAATTTTTTGAAGACATCTTTGATTCTCAAAGCATTGGATTTCAAAAGCCATCAAAAGAATTTTTCGATTACGTGATGAGTCATATTAAAGATTTTAATATAAAGGAAGCACTTATTATCGGGGATTCATTAAATACAGATATAAAAGGTGGCCTTCTGTCAGGAATTGATACGTGCTGGATTAACACAAAGTCACAAAAATGCTCTGCAGAAATTCAAAGTACATACACGGTCACAAGTTTAGTGGAATTATATGACATCTGCACCCCTATAAAATGAGCATAATGGGAACCATTATTGATGGAAATGCCTCCAGGGGTTCTGGGTGATCTAAATAATAGTTCTAATCGATGGTGAAGGAATAGACATTAGGCAAATTATTGTCTAATGTCTATTTTTAGATTGGGTTATATAGCGTCGCATGTTATAGAAGTAAATTGATGAGCTGGAAGGCCAGTCATTTATGGACTTAGCCCTGATGCCAATTGTTATTCCTTATCTTTCGGAATGGCATGTAATGGAATATTAGGTATATGATTATAATCTAAAGGAATCATTTATTGATGGTTTGGCCAAATTTAGTTTTTCCTAATGAATATACCCTCCCCAGCCCTCGGGGGCTTATTTGTTGAATTAAATAAGTTTGTTTCCAAATTAACCGGCCAATCATCTTTCATGGTGAGGCCGGTTTTTGGCTATAATATAAGCACGTACGTTTGGAAAGGTGATGGACATGGAGCAAAACCGTAACCCCAATCGCCTGATACATGAAAAATCGCCCTATTTGCTTCAGCATGCCTATAATCCCGTGGATTGGTATCCGTGGGGTGAAGAGGCGTTTGCGAAGGCGAGGTCTGAAAATAAACCTGTGTTTTTGAGTGTCGGCTATAGTACATGTCACTGGTGCCATGTCGGCTCGTGGAACTAAATATATAATAGTTTATATGGATATCGCCAGCATTTGCATGCTGGTTTTTATATTTGCAGGATTATTTGTATAGTTGGCTAATGTTTATAAAAATGGTAGATTGAGGGTAACGGCAAGATTGTGCTAATCCTAAATAAAACTAGTTGCTAAATAGACATCACTTCATCCAAAGGAGGTTAGTCTTGTTTGGATAGATTAACTGAAATAATAAATGAATGGGACCCTATAGACTTAATGTCACATGCGCCAGATGATGAATATGAATTGGAAATTAAAATGATTAGAAATATCATAAATGATATTTCTAATGAGTTTGAAGTAGCTCAAATAATTTATGATATTTTTCTGGAGACATGTGGTAAGGAACTATTTAAAAAGAGCGTTGAGGATTGCGCCATTATTGCGAAAAAAATAATGGCATTAGAAAAATGAGTTAAAGCGGAGGAGTAAAAAGTGAAAAAAATTAAGATGCTTTTGGATTATAAATGTTATCCAATGTGGGTGTATAATGAACAAGGTGAACTAATAAAGAATGATTTAATTGATGAATTGAAAGGTGAAAAAGCAATTGAAGAACTGCTAAATGAGGTTCAAAGTACATATGAAAGTCTTTTTATTGATAATAAGATTGAGTTTAGATATAAAGGGTTTGCGGACGAAGTAAAGAAAAAAGAATTTTTAAGCCAATTGGCTCAAGTAATTCAGTTAATTGAATTAAAAGTTGGTAATAGTTACAAGATAGAGAATAAAGTGAATTTCGACGAATTTTAGTAATATGGAGTGCTGCACATGACAAAAGCAGCAGTTGTAAAAGCTGGTTCCTATCCCCTACATACAGTCGCCCAAGCCATTCGAGATTTACTTGCCCATTTAGGCGGCATGTAAGGATAACAGGAATGTATAAAGCTAAAGCATATGACACTATCAGCGTAATGATGGTGTTTTTTTGTACATACTAATCATGAACGTGCCATGTAATGTAACTAATACATAGGGGTGATTTCGTGGACAAAACGCCTAATCGTTTGATAAAGGAAAAAAGCCCGTATCTGCTCCAACATGCCTATAATCCAGTAGATTGGTATCCTTGGTGCGATGAAGCATTTGAAAAAGCAAGGCAAGAAAATAAGCCAGTGTTCTTCAGTAGTGGATACTCGTGCTGCCATTGGTGTCATGTGATGGAAAGAGAATCTTTCGAGGATGACGGCGTAGCTGCTATCTTGAATGATGGCTTCATATCAGTGAAAGTCGACCGCGAGGAAAGGCCTGACGTTGATCATATTTATATGGAAGTTTGCCAGGCGCTGACAGGCAGTGGCGGCTGGCCACTGACTGTTTTATTGACGCCGGACAAAAGACCTTTCTTTGCGGGTACCTATTTCCCTAAAGAAAGCAAGTGGGGCAGGCCTGGTCTGACAGATATATTGCGGAACGTGATTTCTCAGTGGCGGCAAGATAGCTCGCGACTGGCGAGCTATGGTGATGAGATTGTGCAGTCTTTGTTGCGGCGTTCAGTGTCGAATCCTGCCACAGGATTAGGTTCGGCTCAGCTTGATCAAGCCTATGCCGGTCTGAAAAAATACTTTGATGGCGAGTTCGGCGGCTTCAGTTCTGCACCGAAATTTCCGACTCCTCACAATCTGCTGTTCTTACTGTATTATTGGCGCCGGACGGGTAAAGAAAAAGCGTTGGCCATGGTTGAAAAGACGCTTACTGGGATGCGGCAAGGCGGCATATATGATCATTTGGGATTTGGTTTCTGTCGTTATTCAACAGACCTCATGTGGTTTGCGCCTCACTTTGAGAAAATGCTGTATGATAATGCTTTGCTTTGCTACGCATACCTTGAGGCTTGTCAAGCAACTGGTAATGTCGAGTACGCTAGGGTAGCCGAAGAGATCATTGAGTATGTGCTGCGAGACATGACAAGTCCGGAGGGGGCGTTTTACTCTGCCGAAGATGCCGACTCTGAGGGAGTCGAGGGCTTATTTTACCTTTGGACGAAAGACGAAATCGTCGATGCGTTAGGGTGGGAGCAAGGTTGTATTTTTGCGGATTATTACCATGTAAGCGCAGAGGGAAACTTTGAACATGGCAAGAGCATTCTCCACGCGATTGGCCGGAATCCTGAAGAGTATGCCGGCAAATTGCGCATGGATCAACAGGAGTTTGCCACTTTGTTGGCTGAAGGTCGCAAAAAACTGTATGGGTTACGCGAACAGCGGGTTAGACCGTTTCGCGATGATAAGGTACTAACCTCTTGGAATGCATTAATGATTGCTGCGCTTGCGAAAGCAAGTAAAGTGCTGGAGAATCCTGATTGTTTGCGGGCGGCTGAGTCTGCATTGACGTTCATCGAAACTCGGTTGACACGAGATGATGGCAGAATTTTGGCCCGCTTCAGGGAGGGTGAAGCAGCTTATGTTTCTTATCTAGATGATTATGCATTCTTACTGTGGGCGTTGATCGAGCTATATGAAGCGACTTTTAATATCGGATATCTAAAGCGAGCCATACTGATCGCTGAGGATATGATTGCTTTGTTCGCTGATCAGACAGCAGGCGGTTTTTTCTTTACCGGCAAGGATGCGGAGGAACTGCTGATACGTCCGAAGGAACTGTACGATGGTGCCATTCCGTCAGGAAACTCGGTGGCGGCTTTTGCGTTAGTAAAACTATCCCGGCTTACGGGCGATTCTTCATTACTTGCTGCCGTTGAGGCGGCGATGGGCGTTTTCACAGCAGAAGTCCGCCAGATGCCAATGGGCTACGTATTTTTCTTGCTGGCTCTGGACTTGTATCTGGACCCACCTAAACAGATCGTTATCGCAGGTTCGCGTGAGGATAGGCGGACGGAGTCTATGCTTGCATCTGTTCAGCAATTCTACATGCCTGAAGTTACACTCCTGTTTCGCGACATCGATAAGCCCTGTGAGGATGCCGAGTCTTTTGCAAGTATTAGTGGAAAAGAAGCAGTCTCAGGGCAGGCAGCAGCCTATATTTGTGATGATACAAAATGTCGCCCGCCTATTACCGAGGTGGAGCAGTTCCAAAAGCTATTGAACGAGTTCTCAGGAAGAAACAATTAATAATTATTATTAATTACTAAAAAAACTCTTGCGCTTTACTGGAACTGTTTGGTATAATTAAGGCACAGAAACAAGCATAACCTGCTTGCGACAAGAAGGGGGATAAAAATAATGATCAATAAAACTGTTCAAGATGCCATCAATACACAAATCCAAAAAGAAACATATTCTGCATATTTGTATCTAGCCATGGCGGCAGATTGTGAAGCGAAAAACCTGAAAGGATTTGCATCTTGGTTGCGGATTCAGTATCAGGAAGAAGTCAGCCATGCGATGAAACTATATGATTATTTGTTAGAGCGGGGCGGCACAGTGGCTCTTCAGGCTATCCAGGCTCCTCCGGCTGATTTTGGAACTCCGTTGAAAATGTTTGAGCAAGTTTTGGAACATGAGCAGTATGTTACCGCTTCCATCAACGGATTGTATGAAGTGGCGCTCGCGAATAAAGACTATGCAACCCAGATTTTCCTGCAATGGTTCATCAGTGAGCAGGTTGAAGAAGAAGCTTCTGCCAGTGAAGTGCTGGAAAAGATCCGCATGACTGGCGATCGCGCTTTGCTATATCTGGACAAAGAACTTGGCAAACGGGGCCGCGACTAATTATCGGTCCGACCACCCGGCGGCTCATATGAGCCGTCGGGTTTTATTTTTGCCTGTTGCAGGAATGATGAACATTTCCGGGAAGTATATCTGTAGACAAGCATGAGGGAGTGAATGTAATGGTACTGCCGTTGGAGTCAGCGCGGAAAATACTGTTGGCAGCTACTGAGGTTATAACGGCAGAACGGATTCCGCTTGAGGTCTGCTGGCATCGGGTATTGGCTGAACGCATTGTATCCGACTTGGACTTTCCGCCGTTTGATCGTTCGCCGCTTGACGGTTATGCGCTTCTTGCCAGTGAAGTCTGTCAAGCTTCTCATGCGGCGCCGGTTGCCTTGAAGCTGATCGAGACAATTCCAGCTGGCGCTGTGCCGAAGAAGACAATTGAGAACGGAACGGCTAGTCGCATTATGACTGGCGCTCCCATTCCTCAAGGCGCTACTGGAGTTGTTCGGCTTGAGGACACAGAACAGTCAGGTGATATTGTCCGGCTGTTCGCAGGTGAAGGGGCAGAAAAAAGTATATGCAGGCAAGGCGAGGAAATCTTTTGCGGGGAAGAGGTTCTTTTCCCAGGCATGCTGATTAATCCCGGTGTGATGGGGCTGCTAGCCGCTTTGGGTGTGGCTAATCCGCTGGTCTATCGCCGTCCCCGCGTGGCCTTACTGGCGACAGGCAGTGAGATTGTTGGCATTGATCAACGACTTGCTCCCGGAAAGATTCGCAACTCCAACAGTTTCATGCTGAGCGCGCAAGTATCTGAAGCAGGTGGGGTGGCGTATTTGCTGGGGACTGCTGGCGATTCGGTCGAGGTAATTGACGAAATGCTCGTGTCTACGCAAGAATGCGATTTGGTAGTTACGACCGGAGGAGCGTCAGTTGGTGATTATGACCTAATCGGTGAAGCATTTGAGAAACAGGGAATAACGATTTTATTTGAACGTGTAGGGATTAAACCCGGAATGCCTGTCATAGCAGGCATTAAAGACAACAAACTGTACATTGGGTTGTCTGGCAACCCGGCGGCGGCAAGCATCGCCTTTGAACAGTTGGTTCGGCCTGTTCTTTTGAAGATGGGTGGCTGTCGGGATTTTACGCGACAACGCCTGAAAGCATATTTGCTGGAACCTTATGAGAAAAGCAGCAATGTGCCAAGATTCATCTGGGCCCAGTGGCGGCAAGACGGGGATCAGCTTTGGGTTAAACCGCTTGGTCTACAGGGAAATGGCATGCTTAAATCCACTTGTCATGCCAATGCGCTGATTATCATCCCTGCGAATAGTCCACCACTAGCGGCTGGAGCCGAAGTCGAAATCGAGTTGCTGTGATTTTAAAACCGTCGTTTGGTCTTTTTGGTGAACGGGGAAACGTTTATAGCGCAAAGATCGCAAAGCACGCAAAGTGCGCAAAGAGATAATTCTACCTCCGCTTTGCGACGCTTGCGCGCTTCGCGGGCTTCGCGCTACTGCACTTCTACTGTTATAGTTTCTAGAAGTTTTGAGAAAGAAGAAGACTGAACAGAGGCATTGTTGCCCTGTTCAGTCTTTTCTTTCTTCGCTACTGGATTCAGCAGGTATATTCCACTCGATCGCAGACTCCAGTACTCGCAATACTCGCATTTCCGGCGCATCCCGCACAATACCAACTAGCGTTTCGCGAAATGCGGGGTCATGCATTAGCTGGATAACCGCTGGGCGTAATTCCGGTGACTTCAGGTTGTCGGCTGTTGCTTTAATCATTTCTGGAGACTTCATCATTTCAACCAACTTCGCCTTGCCTTCAGGCGATTTCAAATACAGCATAATCTGAGTGCGCAATATTTGCTGCACGTCAGGATTATGAATACTGTCTTCCACAATGGCAGTGATAACAGTCTGATCGTGAAAAGGTTTGCCGCTGCTAAGAAAGCTTTGCATATATGTTGATGCAGAATGCCAGATAACGAAACTGATCATGATTCCGATGATTCCAGCGGCAGCTAAACCAATCGATATTTTTCTCGCCACTTGTTTACTCCCCTCGCCTTCTATTTCCAGGTTTAGGATAACCAGGCTGAACCTGCATAATACCTTGTAGTATTCCTAATTTAGCAAAATTGCAATAGAAGGAATCGATCTTAACGAATTGTTAACTGATTATAGTTGTTTTTTTGCCAATTCAAGTTAATTAGAGGCAGGAAATACCGGATACATGGAGAATTTTGTTGAAGAAGAAAGAATAAGTGCGTCCGATTGCGCCTGGACTTATTAGGAGGGTGTGTTTTTTTGGAAAAGTCAACCGTAATTGGGGTGGTCGTTGGTTTTCTGGCGATTGGTGTTGGTATGGTACTGAAAGGAGCCAGCCTGGCCGCGCTTTATAACCCGGCAGCCTTCTTGATCATATTCGCTGGAACTGCAGCCAGTTTGTTCAACGCTTTCCCAATGGCTCAGATGAAGCAGCTCCCCGTGTTGTTTAAGCAGTTATTTAAGGAACAAACTCTTTTGCCTAAAGCTGATTTATTAGCTTTATTTGTGGAACTTTCACAGACAGCCCGGCGTGAGGGGATTTTAGCGTTAGAAAGCCGATTGGGTGAAGTTAACGACTCATTTTTGAAAAATGGCTTGAGTATGGTCATCGACGGGATGGATCCGGAGTTTGTGCAGGATGTTTTAGATGCCGATGTGGCGGCAATGGAAGATCGCCATCGTACAGGCGCGCTTATATTTTCCCAAGCAGGCTCGTATGCGCCGACCTTGGGCGTTTTGGGCGCGGTTGTCGGCTTGATCGCCGCACTGGGTAATCTAAATGATATTGAGGTGCTGGGTCATTCGATTGCGGCAGCATTTGTCGCTACTCTGTTGGGCATTTTTACCGGCTATGTTTTGTGGAATCCATTTGCTAATAAACTAAAAATGTTGTCTAAGAAAGAAGCAGAGATTAAACGGATGATGATTGAGGGCATACTGTCGTTACAGGCAGGGGATTCGCCGTTGGCGATTGAAGCGAAACTACTGGTCTTTGTTCCTCAGGCTGAGCGTGATGCGCTGAGACGGAAAGAGGCTTAATATGGCAAAGAAAAAGCACCAAGAACACCATGAAGAACATGCGGACGAGTCATGGTTAATCCCCTATGCCGATATTCTGACATTATTATTGGCATTATTTATCGTGCTGTTTTCTTCCGCTCAGGTAGACGCGAAAAAATTTGAGCAAATTAGAGCATCGTTTGGCTCCGCTTTTGGTGCGGGAACCAATTCACTTATGCCTGAATCCCGTTCTGCTCCTACTGTTATTGCTGGACCGCCAGAATCGCCACAACAGATGGAGGCAATCAATCCTGCGGATAATAAACAGCAGCAATATGTTCGTGAGACAGCGCAACTGCTGGAAGTAAAGCGAGCGCTAGACACCTATATTCAGCAAAACAATCTAACTGGAGATCTCAACACAATGTTGACAGGTGATGGGCTAATGCTTCGTATTCGAGACAGCGCTCTGTTTCCTTCCGGTAGTGCCGAACTGCTGCCTGAATCACGTCGCTTAGGCGGAGAAATCGCCAAACTTCTACTGGCGGTACCTCAGAAGGTTATGATCTCCGGGCATACTGATACTGTCCCGATCAATACAGCCGAGTTTCCATCTAACTGGGAGCTAAGCTCAAAGCGGTCGTTAAACTTTATGCGTTTTATTCTATCGCAGCAGTCACAACTTGACCCTGCCCGTTTTAATGCAACAGGACATGGCGAATACCGGCCTGTTTCGCCGAATACCAGCCCAGAGGGCCAGGCGAAAAATCGAAGGGTTGAGGTGCTGATACTGCGCCAGTACAGACAATAGTGCTAGTCGGGCGTTGATAAAGGCCCATCTGCGTTGCACCCGTAAAGGGTATGCCGCCAACTCTAAGGCGCTGACGCGCCAAGAATTGCGCAATCAGGCCCGCTACCCCATTGCTAGCGTACATCCAGTACGCGTCGCTGCTGGGGTAGCGGGCCTGCCTAGCACCTGGACCTTTCTGAACGCCCTTGGGCTTCTGTGTCAGAGAATAACGAAATAGTATATTACCTTCATTGGTATATGAGGCTTGAGGTGATACAATGATTTTAGGAACAGGAATAGATATTGTTGAGATTCAACGGATTGCTGAGGCGGTGAAGAATCCACGTTTTTTGGAACGGGTATTTACTGATCAGGAACGGGAGTATTGCGAGTCAAGAGGGGCGCAGAAGACTAGTTCGTATGCGGCTCGGTTTGCTGCCAAGGAGGCGGTGATGAAGGCGCTGGGAACAGGTTTGTCTAAGGGGCGCTGGCTTGATGTGGCGATATTATCCGCACCAGATAGTAAACCCACTGTTAAACTAGGCGGTTTCTTCGCGGCGATTGCCCGGGAAATGGGAGTCGTGGAAGTCCATCTATCCCTGAGCCATTCCAGAGACTTTGCAGTTGCGCAGGCAATAACATGGGGAGGTGTAAAACATGAAAGTTGCCACATCGGTTGAGATGCGTCAGATTGACGCCTTGGTAATGGAAGATTACGGAATCCCTGGTGCTGTTTTGATGGAAAGTGCGGGAATCGAAGCCGCGTCTGCGGTGGAAACCCTATTAGCTAGATCTGGTGGGAAGCGAGTTTGTGTTTTTTCCGGCAAGGGTAATAATGGCGGCGACGGATTTGTCGTGGCCAGGCGTCTGGCGAATCACGGCTATAAAGTGCAAGTATGCTTAACTGCTGATATATCTTCTCTTTCTGGGGAGGCACTGATTTATTTTACCGTTTTGCAAAAGATGGGCCTCGATATTTTGGAGATAGCTGGAGAACGAGATTGGGATAAGGCCGGTGTCGCTGTTTCCTTTGCCGACTGTTTGGTAGATGCCTTGCTTGGCACAGGTCTGCACGGTATTCCTAGTGAGCGTATGGTTGCGGCCATTGATTTAATGAACTCATCCGGTAAGCCTATTATTGCAGTGGATATTCCCTCCGGCGTTGAAGCTGATACTGGCTGCGTAACTCGTACCGCTGTTAAAGCGGCGAAAACCGTGACCTTCGGTCTGCCTAAGCCAGGACTCTATCTGCATCCCGGCGCTGCGTACGCTGGCGAAGTAACGGTGGTTGATATTGGTATTCCGGCAGATTTACTTCAGTCCCGAGCAATTAAACAAAATACCGTGACAGCCGAAGATGTTCGTTCGTTGTTGCCTTTACGAGCGCCAGATGCTCATAAAGGCAGTTGCGGTCGTGTAGGAGTGATCGCTGGGTCACAGGGGATGACTGGTGCTGCAGTATTGGCATCGACGGGAGCGTTGCGCTCGGGAGCTGGCCTAGTTACTCTCGGTATTGCCGCAAGCTTGAATCCTGTTCTGGAGGTTAAACTGACTGAAGTGATGACTTGTCCTTGGCCGGAGAATGCAGACGGGGCCCTTGGCGCAAAGTCTGTGCCATATATGGATGAATTGGCGATGCAAAGTGATGTCACTCTAATCGGTCCTGGTTTAGGCAGACGCGAGGAGACCCAAACTGCCATTAGACAGTTTATTAAAGAGGCTCGCCGCCCACTCGTTATTGATGCAGATGCTTTAACCGCATTATCAGTTGATATAAATATCTTGCAACAGACGGAAGCGTTGGCGGTATTGACGCCACATCCTGGTGAGATGGCGATGCTGACTGGGTTAACGGTTGAAGAGATTAGCCAGGATCGCTTATATGTTGCCAGGCAAGCAGCGATTGATTGGGCGAGCATTGTTGTGTTGAAAGGCGCAGGGACGGTCGTTGCTTTCCCCGATGGCGAGGTTTATCTCAATTCTACTGGTAATCCTGGAATGGCAACCGGTGGAACCGGCGATGTTTTGGCAGGTATTATTGCCAGCTTTATCGCTCAGGGCTTGTCTAGCCATGATGCTGCGGTGGCTGGGGTTTATGTTCACGGATTAGCCGGCGATATCGCTGCTGACCGCGGCATGATTGGCATGACGGCTGGCGATTTAGCTGAGGCGATTCCTGCCGCTATCCACAGCTTGACTAAAAAAGCATAAAAATTTACTATATGTCCATACTGAGTAAATACCCCCCAATTTTTAACTGAAATCACCAGCAGGATTTTAGAGGAGAAATGTATAATATATATAAACATTGACAATGGTATATCGTGATTCATATAATTATGCTATACTAGCGTGTCGTATGTTTGCGGAGGCGGGGGTGTGGGCGTGGCCGAATTGAAACGTATCATGATTAGTATTCCCAACAGTCTGCTGCAGGAGGTGGACGGGATTGTAGCGGTGGATAAACTCAGTCGCAGTCAGTTTATTCGTGAAGCAATGCGACTATACATCGAAGACCGAAAACGCAAGGCGGTACGGGATATGATGAAAAAGGGCTATCAGGAAATGGCTGTCATTAATCTGTCGCTGGCAGAGGAAGGCGCGGTAGCTGATGATGAGGTATTTGCCGTGATGCCGGTCTTGTTTGCGGAGCGTGAATGACTATGCAGGTAAAGCGCGGAGATATTTATTACGCGAACCTCAATCCGGTAGTCGGCTCAGAGCAAGGTGGGCACAGGCCGGTTCTAATTATACAGAATGATGTTGGCAACAAATACAGTCCAACTGTAATTGTCGCTGCCATCACATCACAGATATCAAAAGCTAAGCTGCCAACCCATGTTGAAATTAACGGCAAACAATGTAATTTGGACAAAGACTCTGTTCTGCTGCTTGAACAGGTTCGAACGATTGATAAACGCCGTCTTAAAGAAAAAATTACTCATCTACCTGATGAGACGATGACTAAAGTCGACGAAGCGATTCGCGTTAGCCTCGGCCTTGTTCCACTGTAGCAAGCCGAGGTTTTGTGATACCGTTTTTGATGCATAGGAGACGATGATATGCCTAAATTGCGAACTAACCACTTGGTTATTAGTTTATTGATGATCCTTTTGTTGCTGGTCAGTGCTTGCGGCAACGCTCCGGCTGCTGAGCCCAAGTCTAGAGCAAAATTAGACTCAAACGCCGCGGCTAATCTTACTGTAAAAGTACTTGACGTCGGTCAGGCTGATGCAATTCTGATACAGACCCCTAAACAAGCAATTCTAATCGATACAGGTGATGTAGGTACAAAAGAAAAACTCGTTTCGTACATAAAGAAGGCAGGAATAACTGCTCTTGACAAGGTAATCATCACCCATGCCCATGCTGATCATTTAGGTGGTATGGCCGAACTGATGGAAAACATACCGATTAAACAGGTATATGATAGCGCGTTTCCTGCTACGACAGCCACATACCGCAATTATCTAACCACGGTGCAAAAGAAGAAAATTCCTTTTTCCCGCTTACAAGCAGGGGGCAGTGTAGACTTAGGTGATGGTATTTCTTTAAAAGCGTTTGCTCCTGAAAAAGAATTTATCAAAGGCAGTGATTCGGACGTCAATAACAGTTCTATTGCTCTAAAATTATCCTATGGCGATTTTTCTATGCTGCTGACTGGTGATGCGGAGACAGAGTCTGAAGAGCTAATGCTTAAGAGCTTCAGAGCTGATTTAAAGAGCCAGGTGCTAAAAAGTCCGCATCATGGCAGCCGCACGTCTTCGTCACAGGCCTTCTTAAAGGCAGTAGCTCCTGAAGCAGTAGTCATTTCTGTGGGAGCTAATAATGACTATCATCACCCCCATCCTTCGATAATGAAGCGATATCAGGATGCTAAGATGAAAATCTACCGTACCGATCTGGATGGAACGGTGACTATCACTAGTGATGGCAAAACCTATAAGATCGCGAAGGAGAAGTAGTGATGAAGCTCAAAGTCGTCATTGATCGGATTGAAGAAAATAAAGCTGTTCTTTTGATCGGTGAGGCCGAAGCGCGTTCCGTTTGGCCGCGTGAGTATTTGCCACAGGGAGTAGCTGAGGGAGATCATCTGGAAGTTAGCTTCCGTATCGATCAAGAGGCTAGCCGGTCAGCCAAGCAAGAAGTTGAAGATTTACTGCGACAGTTGCTGGAGGGAAATCAAAAGTAATTGATGCGAGCGGCAGATTTCTGCCGCTCGCATTTTTCTTATTAGGACAAACCGCCTGTTTTTGCCTTTTTATATGAGTTACAACATTTTACATCAGTTTTTGCAGGAATTTTACGATAAAAGCAGAATATGTATACAATACGTCGCAATATGGGAGGTGCTGCTATTTGCGTCGGACGGTAATGTGGTTTCTGCTTTTATGGTGCCTGAGTATTCCGCAAGTTTCGCTGGCGGAATCGGCGGCTAAGGCTGAGATAACCGGTATCCGCTCTGGTCCGTTTGTCGATAAGGGTTTGGGTACTAATGTCATGCGATATGTTTTTGATGTATCTCGCCCGGTTACGGCCGAAGGCTTTGTCGTTGTTGGTGGTGCGTCTTCCCGGCTATCGGTCGTCATAAAAGATGCTGTGCCTGCCGAAGGACTCGGTCTGGAAGTTGAAGACGAAGTAGTTAGTCGTGCCAGTTCTGCCGTTAATTCAGTTGGCACTCAGGTGATGCTTGAATTGAAGCAGAAGATTTCTATGAATGATTTCAAGGTATTCACATTGCCTGGAAACCCGCAAGCGAATAAGGTGTTTCGCGTTGTTGTCGACATTAATCGCAATCCTAATTCTGCAGCGTTGGACAAGCAGGTGGAACCGGTTGTTCAAGGTCCTCAACTGCTGCAAATGCGGTCATATACCCATGTTGACGCTGTAACTGGAGCCAGCAAGATACGCATGGTTTTGGATTCGAGCGTCCCTGTGGTCGCCTCGGCATCGCTCAGCTCTACGCCTTTACCACGCTTGCTTGTTGATGTAAAGGGAGCTGCACCTGGGAAGATTGACCGTGAGTATGAGTTTGATAGTAAGATTATTGATCGCGCGGCAATTATACCGGGCCCGGGGGGCGCTGGCAGTCGCTTGATTGTTGACTTACCGTTGATGTTGGAGTCTGGTGATTACAAATTATTTACCTTACCTGCCGATCCAAAGGCGGACAAGCCGTTCCGAGTTGTTCTTGATATCGATAAAAAACTGCCGCCGGTGCAGTTTACGTTTACTCCTGGCCTGGCAAATAAAGTGATTGTTATCGATCCCGGGCATGGGGGTAGTGATCCAGGAGCCATCGGGCTTGGCGGTTTGCAAGAAAAGACCGCTAACCTAGCTGTCGCTATGCAGACGAAAGCGCTTTTGCAGAAGGCTGGGGCGAAAGTGCTGCTGACTCGTGAAACTGATATTGATGTGTATGGGCCAGATGCTAGTGATGTGGAAGAACTTAAATCCCGAACGACTATTGCTAATAATCAAAAAGCAGATGTGTTTATCAGCATCCATTCTAACTCTTCCGTAAACCGGGATGTTAGCGGAACCTCTACATACTTTTATCAAAAGACGCCGTATGATGTCATGCTGGCGCAAAGTATTCAACAATCACTGCTGCAAGCAGGCGGATTAGCCGACCGCCGAGTAAACTCAGCTAATTTCTATGTTATCAAACGGACGATGATGCCGGCTGCTCTGATTGAGCTTGCCTTTTTGTCAAATAAAAATGACGAAAAACTACTGGGGTCGCCACAATTTCAACAACAAATGGCGCAAGGAATCGTACGCGGACTTGATAAGTTCTTCGCGCAGGCGTCGAAACAGGGAGGTGAAGAGTAGTGACAGCGAGAAGCAAATGGATTGCGCTTGCACTGTGTGCCATTATCCTGCTGGCAGCTGGCTGCTCTGATTCGGCCCCGGTTTTGGAGAAAAACCTGGTCAGAACAGAAACTACCTCAGATAAAACCAAAGATCCGGATGCAGGTAAGGCTCAGGAAAGTATGCGCATTACGGTGTATCATGCAACAAAGGATGCTATGAATTTAGTACCAGAGATCCACGTCGTTGATAAAAACGACAATCCGGCGCGAACTGCGATTGCGTTATTAGCGGCTGAGCCAATCGATAAAAGCTTGATGCGAGTCATGCCGGTAAGCGCTAAATTACTTAGCTTAAAAATTCAAGATGGTGTGGCTTTTGCCAACTTTAGCTCGAATCTGAGAAGATTCGGCGGTGGCTCAGCCAACGAGATTCTGCTTGTGGCGGAAATCGTAAATACCTTGACCGAATTCCCTGAAATTAAGTCTGTGCAGATATTAATCGAGGGGAAAAAGGTTGAAACACTGGGGGGACATCTGGATATCAGTGAACCGCTCAGCCGTTCGGAAAAGATTATTAAACGCACAAAATAATGCAAAAAGGCAGCCTGGCGAGATAACTCGTTTGGCTGCCTTTTTTACAGAGATTATAAGTTTTTTGAGACCGCAAATTTAGATAAAACAAGGGCCGCCGCTTACAGAAGAATGATACCGCAGAGTACACAGAGGTCGCAGAGTGGACACAGAGGGAACGAATGAGTATGATATTTCTATAGGAAAACCGTATTTAGTAACCCTCTGCGGATATCCTCTGTGTTACTCTGCGTACTCTGCGGTTAACGTTCTCCGTCTCCGTAACTCCTAAAGGACTGCGTGCAGTTTTTCTTAGCTATCAGAAAGATGTGTAGTTTTTCTTATTCATTAAGGTATACTCGCGGTACTCTCTGGCTGACGGCGCATACCAGTTCATAGTTAATTGTACCTGCCAATCCGGCTAATTCAGTTACTGTAATTTCTTCAGAACCTTGGCGGCCAAACAATACCACTTCATCGCCGATGGACGCATCACAGGTTTCTCCCAGTTCGACGATCACCTGGTCCATACAGACGCGACCGACTAGCTGTCTGCGCTTGCCGTTTATGAGAACTGACGCCTTATTCGAGAGATGGCGGCTGTAGCCGTCCGCGTAGCCGATAGGGAGTGTCGCTAGATATACATCTTTAGTGGTCGTGTAGGTTCCTCCATAACTGACAGGAGTTCCTTTGGGGACTCTTTTTATATACACAATCTTGGTTTTGAACTCCATGGCTGGTTGTAAATCAAGCTGATTTTTCATTTGCTCTGATGGCGGCAGGCCGTAGAGGATGATACCCGGTCTGACCGCAGACAGATGTCCTGCCGGTAAATCGATAATGGTGGCGCTGTTTGCCGCTGACAGGACCGGGACAGAGAGGTTACTATCTCTGAGTGTCTGTCCCAATTGTTCAAATACAGCCAATTGCCGATAGGCAGAGGTTTTATCTGCAGCATCTGCGGAAGCCAAATGGGTCATAATGCCGCGAAGTTCAATTTCTGGCAGCTTGGACACAGTCTGAATGAAATCGAACGCTTGAGCAGGCAAAAGACCGATTCTGCCCATCCCAGTGTCGAGTTTGACCATGAGGTTAGCTTTCTGGCCCAACTGACGCGCCGCTTGGGACAAAGCCATTACGCCTTCGATAGTCGAGACTGTTGCCGTCAAATTTTGCTCGACATAGTAAGGGGCTTCCTCTGGTAAAGATAGACCTAGAATCAGTATTGGGGCGGTGATTCCCGCTTGACGAAGTTGTCCACCTTCTTCAGGAATGGCGACCGCGAGTGAATCAGCGCCTGAGGCTAATACCGCTTTACTCACAGGTACTGCGCCATGTCCATAGGCGTTGGCTTTTACAACGGCAATAATTTCCGCCGTGGGAGAAACTGCTTTACGGATGGTACTCATATTGTGCCTAATAGCAGCTAGATCGACATAAGCGATTGTTGGTCTCATAGCAACCTCCACGAATAGTATGTGTCAGACCGCTATGTTGCATCAAGCCTTTGACTAGCATCAGAGGTAACAACATCTGGAACTTACTGAACGGTCTGGGAAATAAGTTTCAACAAGCTGTATATGTCAAGTGTTAGCGATTCAAGGGCTAAATCCTCTAGGGAATACAATTTTTTTTCTTGTTGTGCTATACTATGATATGCGAAACAGGAAGTTTTTTCATGCAGGTGAGACAGATGAATTTAAAAACACTGGGTGAATTCGGTCTGATTGATTTGATAAAGCAGGGAACAATTGTCGAACCAAACGGCCTCGAACTTGGCATTGGTGATGATGCGGCCGCTTTTTGGCCTGAGCCAGGACGGCTGCAGCTACTGACTGCCGATATGCTTGTGGAAACAGTTCACTTTGATTTGAAGTGGATATCTCCTTGGCAACTCGGCTACAAGTCGCTGGCTGTTAATATTAGCGATATCGCCGCCATGGGAGGCAGACCCAGGCAGGCTGCTGTGTCGCTTTCTTTGCCGCAAACTAGCAGCGTTGAGTTTGTGGTAGAACTATATGAGGGTATGAAGTCGATCGGACGAGAGTATGGGGTCAATATCATTGGCGGTGATACGGTGTCGAGTCCAGGTCCGATCGTGATCAATGTAACGCTAACTGGTGATGTAGTGCCTGAGAGGATGATTCGTCGTTCGGGGGCCTGCCCGGGAGATCTGGTGTTAGTAACAGGCTGTCTTGGTGATTCGGCGGCTGGTTTGGCGTGGCTATTGACAGAAAATCCGGTTGAGCAAGCGCCTCACCTAATTTCAGCCCATCTCACCCCCAAACCACAAGTGTCGTTAGGACAAGCAGCAGCCGCCGCCGGAGCAACAGCGATGGATGACGTCAGTGACGGATTGGCTAGCGAAGCCAACGAAATTGCCAATGCCAGTCAGGTTGGAATCATTATATATGCTGATAAGATACCGCTGTCTAGTGAACTGCAGTGTTTTGCCAGCCGGAATGGGCAAGATTGCCTGGACTACGCTCTCTATGGCGGCGAAGACTATCAACTGTTATTTACTATGCCGCCACAAGCCGCTCAGTGTTTTCTCCAGCTAGAGATAGCCGGAAGTTGCCGAGTGATAGGTGAAGTCTGCTCAGAACGACAGGTAACCTTGATTGCCAACGATGGTTCGAAAGTGGCGATCAAGCCGAAGGGATATAATCATTTTCGTTAACCAAAGGAGAATCGATGTGTTAGCTTTACTTACGATGACACCAGAAGAAACCGAGGAGTTTGGTTTTCGGATCGGGACTCGGCTACAGGCTGGCGATTGTTTATGCCTGACAGGTACTCTTGGCGCTGGCAAAACCCTATTGGCGCAAGGAATTGCGCGTGGATTAGGTGTGACTGATCCTGTAACTAGCCCGACCTTTACCGTATTACAGGTATACCAAGGGCGGTTGCCTGTTTATCACTACGATTTATATCGCCTCCGCCGGTCAGAGGAATTGATCGATATTGGTTTTGATGAGTATAGCGGTCCTAGCGGTGTAACTCTCATCGAATGGCCGGATATGTTTCCAGAGAGTATGCCAGAAGAAGCGCTGTGGGTAGAATTATCGCCTGAGTCTGATGGACAAGCCAGAAAGATAACACTTACGCCGCACGGAAACCGTTATTCGGTTCTGCTGAAGGAGTTGAGCTGACAATGAGCATTTTAGCGCTTGATACTAGCACTGTTGTCTCTAGTGTTGCTTTGGCCGAGTCGGATCGGCTGTTAGCAGAAATAACCTTGCAAACGAAGAAGACGCACTCAGAACACCTGATGCCCCATATTGCCGACTTGCTGGATAAAGCATCGCAGAAGAGGTCTGACCTGACTGCGATTGCTGTCAGTATCGGGCCAGGATCGTTTACCGGTTTGCGTATCGGTCTTGCCACAGCCAAGGCATTAGCATATACGCTGAAGCTGCCGCTTGTTGGCGTGCCGACAATGGCTGCTCTCGCGTTTGGTTGTTATGCACCTGGAGTCACCTTGGCTCCAATGCTTGATGCGCAAAAGGGCAATGTCTATTTTGCCTTATATCAGTGGCGGTTAGACGGGTTTCACGAGCTAACTGCTCCAGCAGTTGCAGCCGCAGATTCGCTTTTGCTCCGTCTGTCGCAAATGGAGACATCTGTGGTGCTGCTGGGCGAGGCTGCGATTATGTTTCAGGATCAGGCGCAACCATATGACAATCTTTTCTTGCCGCCAGCGCATTCAGTGATCCCCCGGGCAGGCAGCGTAGCGTTGCTCGGGTTGGAACGGCTGCGCAACGGTCAACAAGATGACATTGAAGCGTTAGAACCGCTTTATATACGTCGCTCTGAAGCCGAAGTATTGTGGGAGCAGCGTCATGGAGGAAATGTCTGTGGCTAACGTTTCCTTCTATGCGATGTCTTGGGATGATATTGATGCGGTTGTTGCTCTAGAACAAGCCACATTTAGCATGCCGTGGAGTCGGGACGCCTTTGAAACAGAACTGTCATCAAATCCACTGGCTAGGTATATCGTAATGAAAGAAGACGGAAAGTTTGTCGGTTATGCGGGAATGTGGTTTGTGCTTGACGAGGCTCACATTATGAATGTAGCTATTGAAGCTTCTTGCCGTGGCCGTGGTCTTGGCAAAGCTCTGATGCAACAGATGCTTCATATTGCGGCGAGCAATGGGGTTGAAAGCATGACACTTGAGGTCAGACGTTCGAATTGTACAGCCCGCCATCTCTATGCCGAATTCGGTTTTATCGAACGCGGCGTGAGACCGGGATACTATACAGATAATGGTGAAGATGCTCTTTTGCTTTGGCTTGAAGACTTAGCGCGTTGGGCATAATGATCAGGGTAAAAAAAATAGCCACTTTCGTGGCTGAGGGTGATTGTATAGTACAATATGCCGGAACCCTGCCAGGTGTTACTAAAGGCTGCTAGAAACCGCTGTTTGAGGAGGACAGTCTGATGGATACTATTCAAATACACGCTGCCAACCAAGATGTGAAACGGCTGGTGTTGGCTCTGGAAACAAGCTGCGATGAAACATCTGCAGCATTGGTTTTAGGTGGCCGTACTATTTTATCTAACGTCATTTCGTCTCAGGTTCCGTTGCATCGAAAATATGGCGGGGTTGTGCCTGAGATCGCATCGCGCAAGCACATTGAAAATATTATTGGGGTAGTCGACGAGGCACTGACGGCTGCAGACAAAAAGCTCAGCGATATTGACGCAGTAGGAGTTACCTACGGTCCTGGATTGGTGGGGGCGCTGCTGGTTGGCGTGGCAGCCGCTAAAGCCATGGCATTTGCACTCGATGTGCCGTTAATCGGCGTCAATCATTTGGAAGGCCATGTTTTCGCGAATCTGTTGGCATTTCCTGAATTGGAGCCGCCATTTGTAGCGCTGGTTGTCTCAGGCGGTCATACATCTTTGGTCCATGTGAGAGGCTACAATACCTTTGAACTGATGGGTCAGACGCGTGATGACGCCGCAGGCGAGGCATTTGATAAAATTGCCCGGGTTATGGGATTACCCTATCCGGGTGGCCCGGAAATTGAACGTTTGGCTGCTTCAGGGAACCGGCACGCGATTGCTTTCCCGCGCGCTTTGGCTGGAAAGGATAATTTGGAATTCAGCTTCAGTGGCCTCAAGTCAGCTGTGTTAAATTATCTCAATAGCGCTGCACAAAAGGGTGAACCAGTGGTGTTGGCTGATGTCGCAGCGAGTTTTCAGTCTAGCATTGTATCTGTGCTAGTTAATAAAACACTGCAGGCGGCGCGAAAAGCGGCAGTGGATACTGTTGTTGTCGCCGGCGGAGTGGCGGCGAACGGAGAATTGAAACGTGAACTGAGCGTTATCTGCGAACAGGAAAATCTTCGCTTCTTTGCGCCGCCGTTGGCTCTTTGTACTGATAATGCAGCGATGATTGCCTGTCGAGCTAACTATAAGCTACTAGTAGGAAAAGTATCCGATCTGACGCTAAATGCGGTTCCTTCGCTTAAACTTGGAGAATAGGGCGAAAAACAGTTTGTTCTTCAATTGTGGATACTGTGGCTAATTGCCAAGAAACGACCCAAAACCCGAAAAAACGCTGTTGATAAACCTGTGGGTTTTGTGGATAAGTCTGGGGAAAAGATCGCAAAATATGTGAATAACCTCACAATGAAAAACATGTGATAGGATTTGTACACAGGGATTTTTCGAAATGGAGAGTAGTATTGCACAATTAGATAACATTTTTCTATATTTAAAACAGGATTTTATTAATTCTGATTGAATATAATCCAATTATATTAACAATGTACACTGTAGGTGGTCGTAATGAGTATTACAGCAGACATCTGTCGGAAGGCAACCGCCTTATCTGCAGAACAAATCGCCGGGCTGGAAGCAATTGAGGGAATGATTGAACTGGCAGCTGACATTGCCTGTGCTCAAATTACTGTTTATGCAAGTGCGGCCGCCGATCACTTCTTGGTTATTGTCACGCAAGCCAAACCTCATACCAGCTTTATTGACTATAAAGCAAACTTGCTGGGTTCAACTATTCACTCCTCAGAGGAACCGCTCGTTTGGCGAACTATCACTACTGGCGAGTCAATCACCGGACAGCGTGAGTGGGCCTGGGGCCGAGAGACCCTCGTTATGCATACGTTTCCTTTGCATGACTCTCACGGCAACATTATCGCTGCTGTTAGTTTAGAAGCTAGCATTGATGATTCAGGCGCCGGCAGCTCGAGCAGTTTGGTCGAAACAGCTAAAATGCTGTTAGCTTCAGCTGAATCGGTAGGCGGCACTCAGCGCCCGCTTGCGCCGAGAGATGGTATTATGATTATTGACAGTCATGGCCAGATTCTTTATGCTAATGCGGCAGCTGTCAGTATATACAAAATGCTCGGGGTTGGCAGAATCGTCGGACGGCGCATTTATGACCGCAACCTTAATGCTCGTATTGCGCAAAGGGCACTTCATACTCACCAATCGCAAGAGCATGAGCTGGAGCTTGGCGGGACTACTCTGCTACAACGCGCTATCCCGATTGTGCAAAAGGGGCAAACTACCCGGATCATTTTGCTTATCGCCGATGTGACAGACATCAAGAAAAAAGAAAAAGAGCTGCTGGTTAAGTCGGCGGTGATTCAGGAGATTCACCACCGGGTGAAAAATAATTTGCAGACGGTTGCCAGTCTGTTGCGCCTGCAAGCGCGGCGCAGCACTTTTCCTGAGGTGAAGGCCGCTCTGCGGGAGAGCGTGAATCGGATTCTTAGCATCTCTGTAGTGCACGAATTCCTTTCTCAGCAAGACAAGGAAAGTATTGATGTTGCAGAAGTCGCCAAGAATATTCTGGATTTAATCATCCAGAATATGTTGGAACCTGATTTTAATATTCAAACTGTCTTTACCGGTCCCACCGTTATTCTGCCGTCAGAACAAGCAACCAGTTTGGCGCTTGCCATCAACGAACTCATTCAAAATTCGTTAGAGCATGGTTTTGTCGGTCTCAATGAAGGCGTAATTGGCGTGGATATCGCTTCCGGCAAAGATGCGTATCAAATCGAAATTTATGATAATGGTGTTGGCCTGCCTACTGATTTTACGCCACAGGCAACGCGCAGCTTGGGACTGCAAATCGTCAAAACCCTGGTGGAAAATGACCTTGGTGGTCAGTTCACCCTTTATTCTAACGCTGGCACGCGAGCTAGAATCATCATTCCGCGAATTTCGGGAGGAGGCTAAATCATGCAAGCACTACGCATTATTATCGCCGATAACGAGTCCATCATTCGCATGGATCTGAAGGAATTGTTGGAGGAAGCAGGTCATACTGTGCTGGCGGAAGCCTCTGATGGTGTGCAGGCTGTAGAACTGGCACGAAAATATTCGCCCGACTTAATTATTATGGATATTAAGATGCCGGAAATGGATGGAATCGCTGCCGCCAAGCTCATTTCGAACGAGCGCTTAGCGCCTGTTCTTTTGTTGACAGCATACAGTCAAAAAGAAATTGTAGAAAAAGCAAAAGATTCGGGAGTGCTTGCATACTTAGTCAAGCCGGTTAAAGAAGCCAATTTATTCCCAGCTATGGAGATAGCTATGTCTCGGTTCAATGAGTTTATGGAACTGGAAAAGGAACTGGAAGACGTAAAGAATTCATTAGTTAACCGCAAACTGCTCGACAGGGCCAAGGGTATCCTGATTGAGGCCCACGGTTTTACTGAAAATGAAGCGTATCGCCGCATCCAGCAGTATAGCATGAACAAGCGAAAGTCCATTCGAGAAATCGCAGAGATGATTATCAGAGCGGCGACAAAATAGTAGGCCCGTTTGTGTCGCTAGTGTACCGCTAGTTCCGCTTGTGTTCAATGTACTATGACGTATCTCAAAATCACCAAGACCGCCACAGCGGTCTTTTCTTCTGTATAAAACTTCCGTTTACTGTAGATACTACCAACGGTCACGGGGGGAATTAAAAAAATACTGGATAATCTACCATTTTTTTTGCTGACCCCCTTGATTTTTGTTGCCAGATTCTATATGATAAATTATGTAATTAGCACTCATGTTGAGTGAGTGCTAACAAATAAACAAATGAATCGTACAGGATAAAAGGAGGTTGTTTTCAATGATTAAGCCGTTAGGCGACAGAGTAGTGATTAAAGCTCTGGAAAAAGAAGAAAAGACTGTAAGTGGTATCGTTCTTCCTGATACTGCCAAGGAAAAACCTCAAAAAGGCACGATTATTGCAGTTGGCACTGGTAAGGTTCTCGACAACGGCCAAAGAGTGGCGCTTGAAGTTAAGGAAGGCCAGGAAGTAATTTTCTCGAAGTACGCTGGCACCGAGATCAAGATCGACAATCAGGACTACCTGATCCTCAGCGAACGCGACATCCTGGCAATTGTTGAAAAGTAATTACTCGATTACATATTTGAGGAGGAATGAATAAATGGCAAAGCAAATTCTATTTGATGAAGACGCCCGCCGCGCACTGGAGAGAGGTGTCAATGCCCTCGCCAATGCCGTTAAAGTAACTCTAGGACCTAAAGGCCGCAATGTTGTCCTTGACAAGAAATTCGGCGCTCCTACCATCACCAATGACGGTGTAACCATCGCTCGCGATATCGATTTGGAAGATCCGTTTGAAAACATGGGCGCTCAATTGGTTAAGGAAGTTGCCACCAAAACTAATGATGTGGCTGGCGACGGCACCACGACTGCAACTCTCTTGGCTCAAGCGATGATTCGCGAAGGCATGCGCAATGTCGCTGCTGGCGCTAATCCGATGATCGTAAAACGCGGTATCGAGCTAGCTGTTGTCGCTCTGGTTGAAGAAATCAAGAAAACCTCCAAGAAAGTGGAAACTAAAGAAGCGATCACTCAAGTTGCCGCTATTTCCGCTAATGACGCAGAAATTGGCAAACTGATTGCTGATGCAATGGATAAAGTCGGCAAAGACGGTGTTATCACTGTTGAAGAATCAAAAGCCATGGTTACTGGCCTTGAGTTCGCTGAAGGCATGCAGTTTGACCGCGGCTACATTTCCCCGTACATGATCACCGATCCTGACAAAATGGAAGCTGTTCTCAACAGCCCGTATATCTTGATCACTGACCGCAAAATTGGCGCTATTGCCGACATGCTGCCTATCCTGGAAAAGGTTGTACAGCAAGGCAAAGAACTGCTGATCATTGCTGAAGATGTGGAAGGCGAAGCGCTTGCCACTTTGGTTGTCAATAAATTGCGCGGCACTTTCCGGGCTGTAGCTGTTAAGGCTCCTGGCTTCGGCGACCGCCGCAAAGCTATGCTCGAAGACATTTCCATTCTGACTGGCGGCAAAGTCATCACCGAAGAACTTGGTCGTAAGCTTGACAGCGTTACTCTCGAAGATCTGGGTACTGCTCGCCAAATTCGTATCTCCAAAGAAGAAACCACTATTGTTGACGGCGCTGGTAAGGAAGAAGAAATCAAACTCCGCGTCAACCAAATTAAAGCGCAAATCGAAGAAACTACTTCCGACTTTGACAAAGAAAAACTGCAAGAGCGTTTGGCTAAACTCTCTGGCGGCGTAGCTGTCATCCAAGTTGGCGCGGCTACAGAAGTCGAGCTCAAAGAGAAGAAACTTCGCATCGAAGACGCTCTCAACGCTACCCGTGCAGCAGTTGAAGAAGGCATCGTCGCTGGCGGTGGCACTGCTCTCCTCGACATCCAGTCAGTACTCGACGGTCTTGATGTTGCTGGTGAAGTTAAAACCGGTGTTCAAATCGTTAGACGCGCTATCGAAGAACCGGTTCGTCAAATCGCCAACAATGCCGGTCACGAAGGCTCTGTCATCGTGGAAGGCGTCAAGAAAGCAGGCAAAGGCTTTGGGTTCAATGCTCTGACTGAAGAGTATGTTGATATGATTAAAGCTGGTATCGTTGACCCGGCTAAAGTAACTCGCTCTGCTCTGCAAAACGCAGCTAGCATTGCGGCTATGGTTCTCACCACTGAAACTCTTGTTTCCGACAAGCCTGAAAAAGACGGCGGCGCTGCTGCTGGCATGGGCGGCATGGGTGGAATGGGTGGCATGGGTGGAATGGGCGGCATGATGTAATCAGAAGCCATCGCCCCGGTAGCGGAGCGAGCTTAGGCATCTGAAAACCGTCAATGTTACCATTTTTATTACCGAATAGCTAAACGATTAGAGGTTGTCTATGAGTTGATGAAACTCACGGGCAACCTCTTTTTGCATCAGCTCACTCCCGGCTTGTTGCTAGCGGCAAGAGTTTGGCGATTAATGTCGTCATACTGATCAGTTTCCCAGCATAAATACTACTGTAGTCTAGCTGGGGGTGATTGTGTGCTTATCGACCTGCGTCGGTGGTTGAACCGCAGATATTGGTTTTATAGTATTGTTGGCTTGTTTGCAATCAGTTCATTTTATGTCCAAGTTGCAGAGTACGCCAACAGTGGTCCGGTCGCCATCGCCGGAACCCGCACCGAGCAGAAGGTGGTGGCATTGACGTTTGATCATTCCTGGGGGAATAAGTTCACGCCATCGATTCTCGATACACTGAAAAAGAATAATCTGAAGGTAACCTTCTTTATCATGGGGCCTTGGGCACAGAAGTATGCCGATGTGGCAAAACGCATGGTCGACGACGGACACGAAATTGGCAGTCATGGCTATAAGCATGAGAACTATGGCGATATGACTGCTGAGTGGGTTAAGGAAGATATCAAGAAGTCGCACGCGCAAATTAAAGAAGCAACAGGTGTGGAACCGGCATTAATCCGCCCGCCGAATGGCCACTATAGCCGCCGCTCATTACAGGCGACAGAGGAAATGGGCTATAAGACGATTATCTGGAATGCCGATTCATTGGATTGGAAAAACCCCGGGAGAGATGTGATTATTGACAGAGTGGTCAAGCGGCTTAAGCCAGGGGCCATCATCTTACTGCATGCGTCAGATACGCCAGTGCAAACCGCTGAGGCACTACCAATTCTGGTTGAGAAAATTAAAGCAGAAGGATATCAGATTGTAACAGTGGGTGAGCTGTTGACAAAGTATGCAGAGAACGGCGTTATAAGGCATTAGGCGTTAGACTTATCTAGCGGCCTGCTTTTACTAAAGGATTAGAAATATCAGTTGACCAATAGCGCAAAGAACACAAAGCGCGCAAGCGCCGCGAAGCGGAATAATAAAGATATCTTTGCGCCGCTAGTGCTCTTTGCGCGCTTCGTGTTAAACCGTTTCTCCCGTATCATAAGACCGTAGCGGTCTTTCTTTTTTTTGCAGGAAATTTGTCACTCCGACTCGAATTATCGCTAAAGGTATGGCTGTTTTGTGTAAGGTGATACTATGAATATCTTTACAGCGCTTGCAGGGTATGATATAGTTTTCATTTATATAGCTATATAAATGCTAAAGAATACGAGGAGGCTTAGCTTATGCATGCAAAAACCCAGGACCTGGTTTTGGTCATGGACTTTGGCGGTCAGTATAGCCAATTGATTGCCCGCCGTATCCGCGAATGCGGCGTATACTGTGAAATTATTCCGTTTTCGACTCCTATCGAGAAAATCAAGTCAATGAAGCCGAATGGGATTGTCTTTTCCGGTGGACCTTCCAGCGTGTATGGCGAAAAGGCACCTCGCTGTGATGAGGCGATCTTTACCTTGGGTGTCCCGGTACTTGGGATTTGCTATGGGATGCAGTTTACCGCCCATACGCTTGGCGGCGAAGTCAGCAGGGCGCAAACGCGTGAATATGGAAACACTCGGCTTTGCATAGAAGGTGAAAGCTCCTTCTTCGCTGGCGTCAGCAAGGAGACACAAGTATTGATGAGCCATGGTGACTTTATTGCCAAGGCACCTGCTGGCTTTTCTGTCATTGCGAGAACTGATAATACTCCCGTAGCAGCGATGGCTGATGAACAGCGTCGGATTTATGGCGTGCAATTCCACCCCGAAGTGCAGCATACCCCAGAAGGAATGAAGATGCTGCGCACGTTCCTGTTCGACATTTGCGCTTGCAAAGGGGACTGGAACATGGGCTCGTTTGTCGACCAAGCAATAGCTTCAATCCGCGCCCAAGTTGGGGACAAGCGTGTGCTATGTGCGCTCAGTGGCGGTATTGACTCGTCAGTTGCTGCTGTGTTGGTACACCGGGCTGTCGGTGACCAACTAACCTGTGTTTTTGTTAACCATGGCTTTTTGCGTAAGGGTGAACCTGAGCAGGTGGTAAAAACCTTCCGTGATGGTTTCCACATGAACTTGGTTTATGCAAATGTCGTAGATCGCTTTATGGGCCGCATTGCCGGGGTGACTGAGCCTGAAGCCAAGCGAAAACTGATTGGCGACGAATTTATTCGTGTGTTTGAGACTGAAGCTGCTAAATTGGGAGAGATCGATTATTTGGTTCAGGGAACATTATATCCTGATGTCATCGAAAGCGGGACAGAAACTGCGGCAGTGATTAAGAGTCATCATAATGTCGGCGGTTTGCCGGAAGATATGAAATTTAGTTTGGTTGAGCCGCTGCGGGATTTATTTAAAGACGAAGTTCGTCTATTGGCAAAAGAGTTAGGCTTACCGGAAGATATTGTTTGGCGTCAACCCTTTCCGGGACCGGGTCTTGCCATTCGGATAATCGGAGAGATTACTGAGGAACGGTTAAACATCCTGCGGGAAGCGGATGCTATTGTTCACCAGGAAATTAAAAATGCGGGACTGTACCGCAAAGTTTGGCAATCCTTCGCTGTCTTGCCGGCGATGAAGAGTGTCGGCGTGATGGGCGATGAGCGTACCTACGCATATACAGTAGGACTACGTATTGTTTCCAGCGAAGATGGCATGACTGCTGATTGGGTGCGGGTTCCTTATGAGGTTCTTGATGTCATATCGCGTCGGATTGTTAATGAAGTAAAAGACGTGAACCGTATTGTTTATGACATTACCTCTAAGCCACCTTCCACGATTGAGTGGGAATAATTCGAAAAACAACCGAACATTTTGTTGAAAAAGTAAAAAAACGTTCATATTTTTGTTGACAGGCTTCGCCACAGCCTGCTAAAATAAACATACAAACTGAATACTGCTCGTACAGTTCTGAGGATATGGCTCAGACGTTGTTGCCAGGTAGCCGTAAATTGCCTGACTACGGGTGAAAGTGCGTCTAGGGTTCCGCGTGATGGATTGCGATCTGACACGGCTGTGACCAAGCGTCGCAGGTGCCAATGTTGGTGCTACACCGAAGGGAAAAAAGCCCGGGCGGGGAAGTTTCGCTCAAACTGCGGAAATTTCTCCTCCGGGCTTTTGTTTTGCTTCACCTGCCAGTATGAGGCAAGACTTGAAGTCAGATACTATAAGAACCTTTTGCATGCAACATTCTCCGGGATGCTCATGTACATAACAGAAGAGGAGAGAGACAATGCTTGAAAAACTTTTTGCGTTAAGTGCTAGACAGACAGATGTGAAAACAGAGGTTATGGCAGGGATAACCACCTTTATGACCATGGCCTATATTTTATTCGTTAATCCAAGTATTTTGGGCGCTGCCGGTATGGACAAGAATGCGGTGCTGCTAGCAACTGCCATTGGCGCAGGCCTGGTCACTATAATGATGGGTGTGTTTGTTAATTACCCGATTGCATTGGCTCCTGGCATGGGCTTAAATGCGTTCTATGCCTTTACCGTTGTCCTTGGTATGGGTGTTTCCTGGCAGGTTGCTCTGGGGGCAGTCTTTATTTCTGGTCTTATCTTCATCCTGTTGACTGTAACCCATATTCGCCAATTGCTGGTGGAAGGTATGCCTGCTTCCTTAAAGTACGCCATTACTGTGGGCATTGGCCTGTTTATTACCGTCGTTGGATTAAAACTATCTGGACTCATGACTATCCGTGTTTCACTGATTCCACCGACGTTGGAAAAGCTAATCGCATCCCATGGCAATGGTACGCCAATGCATTTTGAAACAATTATCGCGATGGGGAACTTAGCAGATCCCCCTGTTCTGTTGGCTGTTTTCGGATTGATTCTAACCGGCGTTTTGATGGCTCGTCGCGTCAGTGGCGCCATGCTTGTTGGCATTTTTACCACTACGCTGATTGGCATAGCTATGGGGGTAGTAAAAATTCCCGCTGGCTTTAGTCCTGTGTCTATTCCTGATTTTAGTAATAACGCTTTTTTTGCCTTGGATATTGCTGGCGCTCTACAGATGGGCCTAATGACAATTATCTTTACCTTTACGTTTGTTGAGCTATTCGATACCATGGGGACCTTGGTCGGAACAGCGACAAAAGCCGGCTTGGTTGACAAGGATGGTAAATTTCCCGGCATTGGCAAGGCTATGCTGGTTGATGCGACTGGTGTCAGTCTAGGCGCGGTTTTGGGTACCAGCACAATTACTGCGTTTGTCGAGAGCGCTGCCGGTGTTGGCGCTGGCGGTCGTACTGGTCTCACGGCTGTAGTCTGTGGCATCTTGTTTATGTTGGCGTTGTTCTTTACTCCGCTAGCTGGCCTTATTCCTGATGCGGCGACGGCGCCTGCTTTGATTATTGTTGGCGCACTGATGATGGAGTCTGTTAAACGTATCGATTTTGACGATTTTACTGAAGCGCTACCAGCTTTTCTGACTATCGTAATTATGCCTTTCACTTACAGCATTGCCAATGGCATTTCAGTGGGCCTTGTCATGTATCCGCTGCTCAAACTGGTTAGCGGACGCGCTCGCGAGGTGCACTGGATCGTGTACTTGCTAGCAGTTCTGGTGGTTATGCGATTCGTTTTCCTGGCTGAATAAAAAATTACTACTAAAACCCAGATATCGGTTAACCGGTATCTGGGTTTACTAAAAACTGAGGATAGATTAGGAGGGATTGTATTGAAAGCTGCTATCATTATGGGAAGTGATTCTGATTTGCCAATCTTGCAACCTGCACTTGACACGTTTAAGGAGTTTGCTGTTGAGTATGAGGTGGTCATCGCATCTGCCCATCGGACTCCGGATAAGGTCCATGACTTTGCCTCAACAGCCAGAGACAGAGGCGTACAAGTTATCATCGCTGCCGCCGGTGCGGCTGCCCACTTGCCGGGAGTCGTGGCTGCTTATACGACTTTGCCGGTCATCGGAGTGCCTGTAAACAGCACCTCACTGGGAGGCATCGACGCCCTGCTGAGCATCGCGCAAATGCCGGCTGGCATTCCAGTAGCGACAATGGCGATCAATGGCGCAAAGAATGCCGCTCTGTTCGCCATGCAGATTTTGGGTGTTCAAGATACAGAAGTACAAGCCAAGCTAACAGCCCACCGAAGCCGCATGGCGGAAGAAGTGGAGCGAAAAGCTCAAAAGGCTGCAGAAGCTATTCAAAGACAATAAAAAATGGGAGGAATTATCATGGAAAAGAAACCAATTTACGAAGGCAAAGCGAAACAAGTCTTTACAACCGCAAATCCCGATGAACTGGTTGTGTATTTCAAGGATGACGCTACTGCGTTGAATGGCGAGAAAAAGGGTACGATCATCAATAAAGGCGTGCTCAATAATAAAATTTCCACATTCTTCTTTGAACTTCTCGGTAAACATGGCATTCCCCATCACTTTATCCGTTTGCTGAGCGACAGAGAAATGCTTGTGAAACGATTGGACATCTTAAAGGTGGAGGTCGTCGTTCGCAATATCACCGCCGGCAGCCTGGCCAAGCGTATTGGTTGGGAGGAAGGGAAAAAGCTCTCCCGTCCAGTGCTCGAAATGTATTATAAGAACGATGAGCTTGGTGATCCTCTGATCAACGATTACCATATCTACGCGATGGGTCTGGCGCAGCCGGAGCAAGTCGCAAAGATGGCCGAATACGCGCTGAAAATCAATTCGATCCTCAGCGGCTATCTGAAAGCTAAAAAGTTAGAACTGATTGACTTTAAATTGGAGTTTGGTTTGCATAATGGCGAGGTTCTGTTAGGAGACGAGATTTCGCCTGATACCTGCCGCTTCTGGGATAGTGAAACTGGTGAAAAGCTGGATAAAGACCGTTTCCGTCGCGACTTAGGAAATGTGGAAGAGGCATACCACGAGATTCTGTTTCGCTTGACAGGGGAAAAGGCCTGATCTTCAGAAGGAAAAGGAGAAGTACTGTGTTTTACTCTAAAGACGATGATAAGCTGCGGGAAGAGTGCGGGGTATTTGGCATCTTTGCGCCTGGTGAAGCTGTTGCCTTGAATACGTATTGGGGGCTGTACGCACTGCAACACCGTGGTCAAGAGAGTGCGGGAATTGCCGTAACTGATGGTTGCCAAATGGACGTACAACGCGGTATGGGCCTTGTCAACGAAGTCTTTCGTCAAGGGTTACCGTCAATGGCTGCCCATATTGCGATTGGCCATGTCCGGTACTCAACAACCGGTTCAAGTCTGTTGTGTAATACACAGCCGTTGATGGTTTCCTACGCGGGAGGCCGCATTAGCTTGGCTCATAACGGCAATCTGACCAACGCCAGTGAACTGCGTGGGGAATTGGAAAAGCAAGGTGGCGTTTTTCAAACTTCGATTGACAGTGAAGTGATTGTTAGTTTGATCGCACGCTCTACCAAACCGACAGTGGAGGAAAGAATCACGGAAAGCCTCGCACGGGTAAAGGGCGCCTATTGTCTGGTTATTATGACCGAAGAAAAGCTGATCGGTGTTCGTGATCCTCACGGATTTCGCCCGCTGTGTGTCGGCAAACTCAACGACGGCTGGGTGATTGCTTCAGAGTCTTGCGCTCTCGATACCGTGGGGGCGGAGTTCTATCGCGATGTACGGCCAGGCGAAATGGTAGTTATCGATAAAGATACAATTACGTTTAGCCAGTTTGTTCAGGGTGACAGACAGGCGCTTTGCATCTTTGAATATATCTACTTTGCCCGTCCGGATAGTATCATTGATGGACAAAGTGTCTATGAGGCTCGGCTGCAAATGGGACGTGAATTGGCCAGAGAAAGTGGAATCCGTGGCGATATCGTTATTTCGGTACCTGATTCCGGCACAACCGCCGCTATTGGCTTTAGCTACGAGTCAGGCATCCCCTTCGCTGAAGGGCTGATGAAAAATCGCTATGTCGGTCGTACTTTTATTCAGCCAGAACAGAAGAAACGCGATACCAGTGTTCGAATGAAACTCAATTCTGTTACCTCTGTCGTTGAAGGCAAATCAGTTATTATGGTTGATGATTCAATTGTTCGCGGGACGACAAGCGGTAAAATCGTGCGCATGCTGAAAGAAGCGGGAGCGAAGGCTGTTCATATGTGTGTCAGTTCTCCGCCTATCGGCTACCCCTGCTACTTTGGGATTGATACATCAATGCGTAAAGATCTCATTGCATCATCGAAAGCGATTGATGAGATTCGTCAGTTCATTGGCGCTGATTCATTGCATTATTTATCGATTGAGGGGCTCGAGCGCTCTGTGCCTAATTTATCCCCTAAACACATGTGTTACGCCTGCTTCAACTGCGACTATCCCAGCAGCGTTCCCCAGACCAGCGAGAGCGGCGACAAGTATATGTTTGAAGCGAAGAGTAAGTGTGAATCATGTGGAGGCTGTTAAGATGACAAACAAGAATGAAAAACGCATCGGTCTGACCTATCGTGACGCCGGCGTCGATATTGACGCTGGTAATCGTTCGGTTGAATTGATGAAACAGCATGTCCGGTCCACCTATCGCCCGGAAGTTCTTGGTGACATCGGCGGCTTCGGCAGTTTGTTTGCCCTCAATTGTGCTAAATATAAGCAACCTGTGCTTGTCAGCGGCACAGACGGAGTCGGCACGAAGCTGGAAATTGCGTTTCGATTGGGACGGCATGATAGCATTGGCCAGGATGCTGTTGCTATGTGTGTGAATGACATCCTGACCCAAGGTGCTGAACCGTTATTTTTTCTCGATTATTTGGCTGTTGGTAAGCTCGAGCCAGAAACAGTTGCAGCGATTGTGAGCGGGGTCGCCCAAGCCTGTAAAGAGTCAGGATGTGCTCTGATTGGCGGAGAAACGGCGGAAATGGCCGGCTTTTACCGTCCAGGCGAATACGACATTGCCGGATTTGCCGTGGGAGTCGCCGACAAGGATAAACTAATCACTGGGCAGCAAATCAAGGCGGGAGATGTCATTCTTGGCCTTCCCTCAAGCGGTTTGCACTCTAATGGATTTTCACTGGTTAGAAAGATTTGTTTCGAGATTAAGAGTATTTCGCCCGCTACCTTTGTGCCTGAATTAGAGAAAACGCTGGGGGATGAACTGATTACCCCGACTCGGCTTTATCCCAAAGTGGTTCTGCCACTATTGGATCAATTCGAAATCAAGGGAATGGTTCATATTACCGGTGGTGGATTCTATGATAATATTCCTCGCGTTTTGCCGCAAGACTGCGCTGTCCAGATTGATGCCGCTTCCTGGCCAATGCCGCCGGTTTTCGGTATGCTGCAACGCTGGGGACAAGTCGCCTGGCCTGAAATGTTCCGCACCTTCAATATGGGAATTGGCATGATGCTCTTTGTTTCGGAAGCGGAAGCTGGGCCAATTTGCGATGCGCTGAAGGCAGCCGGAGAGCGTTGTTATCGTATTGGTAAAGTCACGCAGGGATCAAAAGAAGTGACTTTACAGGGAGGCGTGTTTGGTGGCTAAAACCGTGCTGGGAGTGTTTGTTTCCGGCCGGGGTAGCAATCTGCAGGCAATTCTTGATGCTATTCACGCAGGCACCCTTAATGCGTCTGTTGGAGTGGTTATTAGTGATAACCCGCAGGCGCAAGCATTTTCCCGGCTCGATGGCACCGGCATTCCATCCCTATGTATTGAACGGCGGAGTTTTTCCAGCCGAGAGGCGTTTGAAACCGCATTGGCCGACGCCTTGGAGAGCTGCAAGGTGGATTTGGTCGTACTGGCGGGATTTATGCGGTTACTAGGACCCGTCTTTCTACGGCGTTTTACTGGTCGGGTAATGAATGTGCACCCATCGCTGTTACCCGCATTTCCGGGTCTCGACCCTCAGGGCCAAGCTATTCGCTATGGGGTGAAGCTATCTGGTTGTACAGTGCATTTTGTCGATGAAGGCATGGATTCCGGACCGGTTATTTTGCAGCAGGCGGTGCCTGTTTTGCCAGAGGATACGACAGATACACTAGCTCAACGGATACTGGAACAGGAACATTTGTTGTATCCATTAGCTATTTCGTTATATAGTCAAGGCCGGCTGCAAATTTGCGGACGGCAGGTTAAGATCATTGAGTCAGAGGAGGTTGACTAATGAAAGTCAGGACTGCGTTGATCAGCGTATCAGATAAGAGCGGACTAGAGCCTTTTGCGAAAAGTCTGCATGAAATGGGAGTGCAAATTATTTCGACCGGCGGCACCATGAACACGTTGCGCCAAGCAGGACTGCCAGTTACCTATGTAAGTGATGTTACCGGTTTCCCAGAGATTATGGACGGTCGGGTAAAAACGCTGAATCCGCTAATTCACGGCGGAATTTTGGCAGTACGTGATAATCCTGAACATATGGAAGCGATGCGCAAACATAATATTCCTCAGATTGATTTAGTTGTCGTCAACTTGTATCCATTTCGCCAGACGATTGCCAAGCCAGGTGTGATGCTGGCTGACGCGATAGAAAATATCGATATCGGCGGTCCGGCCATGATTCGGGCTGCTGCTAAAAATTTCAATGACGTAGCCGTTGTCGTCAACCCTGCCAGCTATGATGGCATAGTGGAAGAATTAGTTCAGTTCGGTGGCATTCGTCCACAAACGCGCATGGCGCTTGCGCAAGCGGCCTTTGAGCATACAGCAGAGTATGATGCTCATATCTCCCGCTATCTAGGGATTCAGCTTGGTGAAGGACAATTCCCCCAGTCATTGCAATTATCCTTTGAAAAAATCCAAGACTTGCGCTATGGCGAAAATCCGCACCAGACAGCAGCTTTTTACCGTGAAAAGCATACCAGCCACGGTATTGCCGCTGCTAAGCAACTGCATGGCAAGGAATTGTCCTATAACAATATCGTTGATGTCGAAGCCGCCTATGCTTTGGTCGCTGAGTTTGAACAACCGGCGGCTGTCATTGTTAAGCATACTAATCCCTGCGGTACTGCCATTGGCAGTACGCTTGCTGAAGCTTATGGCAACGCGTTTGCAGCCGATCCGGTATCAGCCTTCGGCGGCATTGTGGGGTTAAACAGACAAGTCGATTTAGATACCGCCAAGCAAATTGCCGGATTATTTGCCGAAGCTGTTATTGCGCCAGGCTATCAGGCAGATGCGTTAGCGCTGCTGCAACAAAAGAAAAATGTACGGTTGTTAGAACTGCCAATTAGTCGCGACGCTGCGCCGGGTCTAACTTGGAAATACACGTCAGGCGGTCTTTTAGCCCAGCAACAAGATGCCCCTAATGCGGTTGAGTACGATATGAAGGTCGTTACTAGCAAGCAACCCACTCCAGCTGAGTGGGAACAACTGCAATTCGCTTGGAAAGTGGTTAAACATGTTAAGTCAAACGCGATTGTCGCGGCAGCAGACGGCCAAATCATTGGCGTAGGTGCCGGCCAGATGAACCGGGTTGGCTCGGCTAAAATCGCCATGGAACAAGCCGGAGAAAAATCCCGCGGCGCGGTTATGGCCTCTGATGCCTTTTTCCCTTTCCGTGATACAGTCGATATGGCGGCACAGGCCGGAATAACTGCTATCATTCAGCCAGGCGGCTCGATTAGAGATGAAGAATCGATCCAGGCTTGCGAACAGCATGGTATTGCGATGGTATTCACTGGCGTCCGTCATTTCCGTCATTAACAACTAACAGACCGTTGATAAACGCCCATCTGCGTTGTTGCGCCCGCAAACCCATTGCTTGCGTACCTTCGAGCGTACGCGGCACTGCTGGGTTTGCGGGCGCGCCTAGCATCTGGGCATTTCTAAACGGTCTAAAAAATAGGTTTCTCAACAAGCTGAACTATCTGCGTGAGGAGAGGGTCATTTTGAATATACTAGTCATAGGGGGCGGCGGGCGTGAACACGCGCTAGTCTCAACATTGGCGAAAAGCCGTAAAGTGGCCAAGATTTACTGCGCCCCAGGCAATCCAGGTATCGCTGCCATTGCGGAGTGCGTCGATATAGATATAGCGGATAATGAATTGCTTTGTCGCTTTGCACAGGAAAAATCGATTGGCTTGACTGTCGTCGGACCGGAAGCACCATTAATGAATGGGATTGTTGATTTTTTTGCAGCAAATGGTCTGCGTGCCTTTGGACCAACTCGCGCCGCCGCTGAGATCGAGGGCTCTAAGTCGTTTGCCAAAGACCTGATGCGTAAATACCATATTCCCACTGCCGCTTACGCAGTCTTCTCATCACCTGACGCGGCGAAAGACTATGTCCGGCAGCAGGGCGCACCTATTGTCATCAAGGCTGACGGTCTTGCTGCCGGCAAGGGCGTTGTGGTCGCGATGACAGAAGCAGAAGCGCTGGCTGCCATTGATACCATACTTTGCCAACAGGCGTTTGGCCAAGCTGGCAGTCAGGTTGTCATTGAAGAATACATGGAAGGCGAAGAAGCTTCGATCCTTACCTTTACAGACGGATATACTGTGCGCCCTATGGTGGCCGCACAAGATCACAAACGAATTTTTGACGGAGACGAGGGGCCGAATACTGGCGGCATGGGAGCCTATGCACCCGCGCCAGTGATTACCCCGGCGCTGCTGGATACCATTATTGAAACGATTCTTCAGCCTGTCGTGAATGCTATGACCAGTGAAGGAAGAAACTATAAGGGATGTTTGTACCTAGGCTTGATGATGACGAAGTCTGGCCCCAAGGTCGTTGAATTCAACGCCCGCTTTGGCGACCCGGAGACTCAAGTTGTACTACCCTTGTTGGCAAGCGACCTTGTTGACGTTCTGGAAGCTTGCATAGACGGCTCTTTAGACAATTGTGATCTGGTTTGGCATAACCGATCAGCTGTCTGTGTGGTGCTGGCTGCTGGCGGCTATCCCGGTGAGTATCGCAAGGGAGACGCTATCAACGGCATTGCAGAGGCAGAGGCGGCGGGTGGAATGGTGTTCCATGCCGGAACCGCCAACTGTGACGGACAATTGGTCACCGCCGGTGGCAGGGTGTTAGGGGTGACAGGTGTGAATGATACAGTTGCCTCAGCGATTAATAATGCGTATCAGGCAGTAGCAAAGATACAATTTAAGGGGATGCAATACCGAACCGATATCGCCCATAGGGCGCAAGGGCGTTGATAACTGAGGTGAGACACGTTTGGATGTAGGTTTTTGGTTGCTTTATGCAGTCTCCGGCCTGTTCGTATTCATTCTAGTTCTTTCTACCATATTTGGTTTACCTGGTAATTTTCTGCTTCTGCTCTTTGCCGCCGGTGTTGGTTACTATGAAGGCTTTAACCAATTAAACTGGTCCTTCTTAGCAATGCTAACAGGCGCCTGGGTACTGGGCGAGGCGGCTGAATTTTTCTCTTCGGCAATTGGCGCAAAACGAGCTCAAGCCTCGCGTCGCGCAATTTTTTCGGCCTATGTAGGCGCTTTTCTGGGGATGCTGGCAGGGACCGCCATTTTGCCTGTCGTCGGAACGTTAGCAGGTTCAATGATTGGTGCATTTGCTGCCGGTTATTGGGGCGAGTTTCAGCAGACCGGCAGTGGCAGGCAGGCCAGGAATGTTGCCGTTAATGTGGTGATCGGGCAACTGTTTGGCCTGGTATTCAAGCTGGCTGTCGGTCTGGCGATGGCTGTAGCGATACTAGCGCGATTGCCGATTGGTGGCTAAACTCCCGCTGTAGCGGTCTTAGTACGTTAACGCAAAGGGCACACAATCCCTCTGACGGCTACGCCGCCATCCCTCTTTCACAAGCTATGCTTGACCCACAACGTTACCAAAAAAACCTTGCCACCCAGTATGTTTCATACCGGGGCAAGGTTTTTTATTTTCTAATTTTTGCGCATTGGTTGAAAATGTAGCACTACAGAATGTGACTTAATAGCAGAATTCGTTGGCAAAGTTCACGCCGCAGGCGGACTAGCTGTACTCACACACGATTTCCATTTGAATTATGCCAGGTGCTCGCCACACCCAGCGCAACTTGCAGCAGTAACAGAAGTGGATGAGAGCTTTGGCAAGCTGTATGAGTTGGTGAAGCGATTTATTATCCATAAGGGATATGGCAAAAAGCTCCTCATGGGCGCGGTAGCCGTGACGTCGGTGTGGAATTGCTATGTCGAAGCGTGAGGTTGACCGTTTCAGGGGATTGAGAGTACGTATGAGAGAAGATTAGCAAAAGTTGCAGGAGGCTGGATTACTTTGGCGAATGGCTAATGTAATAAAAAATTTGCCAATACTCTGTAACAAACGAGAAATGCCTCCTATGTCGCAAATGCTTGAAAACTAAACTACAGCGTCTGCTGATAGTATAGGTTATCTTCACCAATTTCTTACGAAAGGTGTGTATGATGAATGTCCATAATACAAAAATCGCTTATGCAAATCAATGATGATATATGTGTTCCTGCATTAACCGATTTTGCTGAAAAACAGGCGCACGGTATGGCTGACATTAATGAAATCATCCGCTTTTTGCATGATGATTTCCCGATTCGGACAATCAAAGAAGAATTGGAGAAAGAAATTGAATTAAGAGTGGCAGCTTTGAATACAACACGTGATGAAATCGTAAGAAATTTACGGAAAAAGTGCGGAGAGGTCAATGTTAATAACTGGCTGAGCGGCAAGGCGAAAGCGTTGACCAAAGAATCCGCTCTCAAGATCGCTTTTGCTCTACAAATGAGCGCTAAAGAAGCATCATGGTTTTTAATGCAGAGTTGTTGGCTTGATGGTCTGTATATGCGCGACTATAAGGATGTAATCTACAGGTATTGTCTTGATGGGAAATTAGAGTATAACCAAGCTGAGGCATTGATCAAGCAGCACAGTTATCTTGACAATGTGCCGAATCCCGACCCGGTAGAAAATGCTGTATTTGGTGAGTGTTTAACAGAGGTTCTTGATAGAAATGTTCAACGAATCTCATCTGTTGACGAACTGAACGAATTTATTTTAAAGAATAAACCCAATTTCGGCTCATTTCGCAGGTCGGCTTATAAAAAGTTTATGGAATTGTACAACACGATAAAAAACTACGATGCGATTAGAGAGATGCAAGGAACCGACGACTACCCAACTGACGAGGAAATTTGCAGACTGCTTGCCATGAATATCCCTTCGTTGAAAGGCAAACAATCCATAATTAATACTGTGCTAAAAAAAATTGCCGAAGATGCTCTCCCGCGTACAACCTTGACAGAGATAATCGGAAAACAGGAATTAAGGAGCAATAAAAAGATAACCGAGGTTAAACGGAAACATCTTCTTCTTATGTGGCTCTATGTGAAGGCGGGAAACCCGGATTATAGCGAGTATTCCGACCGTCAGGCAGCAGTTGCAGAATGTATCTACACTATCAACGATGATTTATTAGAACCATGTGGGATGCCACTAATCGACCTCCGCAACCCCTTTGACTGGGTTATCATGAACGCGCTCAATTACGCCTATTTCACAGGTGCTGGTGAAGATGAGGGGGGCGATACGGTGGAGCGAATCAATAAAGTTATGGAGCAACTCTTCAAAAGGATGGATGAAGAATGACCTCGTTGCTTGATGTAGGCGCCGATACATTGGTATTGAATGAGAAAACATACACGCTACTAAAAATTGCCGGTGTTGGCGGGTCGTCAATTGTTTACAAAGCACGCCCGGATGGCGACTCCGATTACTGTATGGTTAAGGAATTTTATCCGCACGATTTAGCTGAAGGGCGCGAGGCAGACGGCACAGTCCGCTTCTTGACAGGCCAAACCACTGCTGTTCAAAGCCGAAAGTCGCGTGCTATGCGCGAATCGGAAATAGCTATGAGACTCCGTCACACCGAGGCGAATAACGACCCCTGGATTTTGCTGTATGAAAAACCGATTCAAAAGAATAATACGTTATACACGATCATAGCAACTGAAAAAGGGGAGATGTTGTCCGAGAGAATCAGCGATGGTTATTATGCGGACAAGGATTTCACCGTACTCTGCGATTGCATCCTGGCGATCCTAGACGCGTTGGAACCGATACACGACAAAGGATATCTCCATCTGGACATATCTCCTGACAACATTCACTGCTCTAAACTGAGCATCATGCGCATGATTGACTACAACAGCGCATATTCACCGTCCGATCCTTCCGGTGAATTTTTCCCGTCAGTCAAAAGGGGTTATTCAGCTCCGGAACTCAAAGGAATCTCTAATGCAAAATCGTTACGTCTCAACCCTGACACAGACTTATTTTCGGTTGCAGCAATTTTCTTTACCATGCTTAAAGGAAGACCGATTGAAGAAAATGACTGGGCTATCCCATCCCGCTGGTTTTTGAACAATGAGGAAGGTTATTTAAAAGGTGCGTCAAAGCTGCTTGTTGACAGCACAAACGCTTTTTTGCAAAAAAACCTGTCGAGAAATCCGAAACTGCGTCTGCAAAGTGTTGCGGAGATGCGGGCAAAGATTGAAGAGTTAAAGAGGCTGAGACAACGCATTGAGCTTGAAAACAGCCCCAAGCGACCGAATGTGCATTTCGTATGCAGGGAAAAAGAGATTTCGGATATTGATGAATATCTCCAAAGGGACAGCTATGTCATATTAGAGGGAATCGGTGGGATCGGAAAGACCGAACTGGCTAAAAAGTACGCTTGGGAGAATCGCGAAAAATATGACATCGTGCAGTTCATTACATATAGCGGCGACTTACAGACAACCGTTGCATATTCAATGAAATTCCGTAATTTTGACAATGCTAAAATCGCCCAGTATGAGAGCAAATACGGCAATGAGGCCGTCGAACACATATTTTGTGACAAGATGAGCAGTTTAAAGCAAGATTATCACGGCAAGAGAACCTTAATCGTTGTCGATAACTACAACACAGTTGCCGACGACCATTTTGCGAAGTTTATCTCTGGGGAGTATAAGGTCATATTCACATCGCGTGAGAAACACAACGGGAGCGTTATTGAGATTACGGAGATGAAAAGCGAAGACGACCTACTAATGTTATTCCGTGAATATTACTCACCATATAAATTGACGGGCGAACAAGAACCTGCTGTACGTGAAATCATCCGCCTTGTGCTTGGTCATACGATGACTCTGATGCTTATCGCAACCGTCATGCTAAAAAGCGACAAAACGTCCGAAGAAATGCTTGCTCGTTTTAAAAAAGGACTTGACCCGAAACTGCGCACAAAAATTGCCGTTGACAAGGAAGAAATAAGCGCAGAGGATCGGGAAAACGTAGTCTATGGGCATATCCGTAGCCTATTCAATCTGGAAGATATAGCAGCCAATGAAAACTATGCGTTTATAATGACCAATATGGCGATTGTGCCTTATACAGGCTTAGAAAAAAAGATATTCTATGATTGGGCGCTCTCTGAACGCTATAGGAGCGATGAATATGATGACGAGGATTACACCGATATAGACTGCTTGGTTGACCGCAGATGGATACAGGAGGAAATCCGCGAAAATGTGCGGTATGTTTCCCTGCACCCGGTTATATCAGACGTAGCGTGTCGGGAGTTGATGCCAGATAGCGTGAAGTGCATAGATCTTGTCGGGAACTTAATCAAGGAATGCGCGAGACTTTGTCTAGACAAGACTTATGTCGAATACATTGAAGGAACAAAAATGCTTGAGACAGCGTACGGTCGCATTTCGGACGAGACAAAACTCACTGCAAATTTATTAGATTTTTATGCAGATATATGCTTTAGGCTGGCAAAATATAACTTGGCACTTGACGGCTATACTAAATCCCTTAGTATCCGAACAAAAATATACGGTGAATTGCATGAAGACATTGCTGATTTATATAATAGCGTTGGTCTGGTTTATTTGGAAATGGATGAGTACAATAATGCACTTCGTTCTTTTGACAAATCCTTGGAGATATGTCAGTTTGGCTTTGGAGAGACCCATCACTATGTTGCGGATGTGTACAATAATATAGGATCAACATACGATCAAATGGGCGAATATGATAGTGCCTTGAAATATTTCAGAAAATCATTGGAATTAAAAAAAGACCTATATGGCGCTAATAGCGTGGACGTTGCAAAATCACTTAATAATATCGCTACGATCTATATTCAGATGGATGAACAAACTAATGCTCTGGAGTATTTTATGAAATCATCCGATATTTTTGTCGGAATTCTTGGTGAAAACCATCGGTCGGTCGCTTTACTGTATAATAATATCGGTACATTAATCAATCAGTTAGGCAATAGTGAAAAAGCTCTTGATTACTTTCTTAAAGCCTTAGAGATTAAAGAAAACGAATACGGAAAAGAGCACCCCGACACATCGATTACATACAATTCCATCGGTGTTTTGTATACGGATATTGGCGAGTACGACAAGGCTTTGAAGTATTGCGAAACTGCTTTAGATATCCGCGTTAAGTCATATGGGAAAGAATCTTCACCTGTTGCCATTTCCTGTAGTTGTATCGGGACTATATACTACAGGCAAAAGAATTATTTAAAAGCGTTGGATTATTATGATAAAACTCTTTCGATACGATTAGCCATCTACAATGAGTGCCATCCGGAAATAGGGCGGGCACACTATAACCTTGGAGTTATATATTACGAATTAGATGAATACTCCAAAGCGTGGCAGCATTATATTGAAGCGTTGAGGATATACAAGATTTCTTACCCGGAAAACCATATCAAAGTAAAGAATATACAGAAGGCGATAAGCGAACTGAAACATATAACGTAAGAGCGCAAATGCGTGCCTTGCAATAAACTGCTCGACTCAATGAGTCGGGCTTTTTTATTTCCTAAAATCTAAGCTGATACTATTCAAAAAAAGAGTCATCAGGTTTGACGCTTCCTTGCCCCTTTTCCCGCTGGTTCATGCTGTACTCATTAAGCAAAATCCGAGCAAAAATAACGACACACCAAAACGCTTCCGACAAACCGCAAATTCCTGATGTACACTGAAACCATCAACAAAGCAATCTGCGAAGCCGGGGTCGCGTAGAGTCTCCCGGCAGCTAACCTACCGAGCTGATACGGCAAGGGCATCCTACAGGGTGACAGATATAGCCAAGGAAGGGGGAACTATCTATTCAAAACAATAATACATGCAGCTTATGCTGCGAGGGTTGTGTAATCGGTTCCAAAGTCTACTGTTGCCACGACGGTCGATTTCATCCACCGCCAGACGCATTAGTTTGTAAACGGTTTACACGGAGACCATCGTCAACACTTTCCACACAATTACGGCATAAGGAGGATTTTTGTATGAGTAAGAAGCCCGAAGATATTTTCGATAATGATAGCCTTCCCCGATTTTATGACTGTCCTAAATGCGATGGGATAGGGTATGTTGAACTTGACGAGGAAGACGAAGAAGGTTATCTCAAAGAAGAACGTTGTTCCCGTTGTGACGGTTCAGGCAAACTAGAGTATGACGAATGTTATGAGTGCGACGGATCGGGACGGGTTCAATGTGACTGCAGTGGCGGGATTGAGGGCAGTGAAGATGAGGACTGCCTAGCCTGTGGGGGAAGTGGGTATCATGTATGCCCGATATGTAACGGAATTGGCGGACTCGAGCAGGAATGATAATTTAAATATTTGGGAGGATGATATAGATATGGCAAAACACAGAACTACAATGCCGGAGGATTTGGTTGGTAAATGTCATGTGGTAATACATACCGCGGCTACGGCAGCAGGTGCCGCTGGAGCGATTCCGTTACCGTTCGCTGATGCGCTGCCGATCGGTGCCACTCAGATTGCAATGATTATATCATTGGGAGAAGTGTTTGACCTTACAATCGGGAGGTCTATGGCTGAGTCAATTGCAGGGCTCGGTCTGGCTACGACCACCGGGCGTTTTGTGGTTTCAAATTTATTGAAGGTGGTGAATCCGCCGTTTGGTTCTGTCGTGGCAGCTGCGACGGCGCTAGCGATTACCGAATCCTTGGGGTGGATGCTAGCGGATGATTTTTATAGGATTAGTGTCGGGGAAAAACCGGAGAAAATAGCCAAAGCGATGGGGGATGCTTATAACCATTTTAACAAAATTAAAAAAGTAAAAAAAGTAAATAGAAACGGTTGAGTTAGAAATGGAAAACACCTCTTTAGGCAAAGAGGCAGGAAGCGTAACTGTTTCCATCCACTGTCTTTTTAGACGCTTGCGGTTAAAGTGTCCATTCACATGGAATAAATATCCATCGACTGGTGGATGTTTATTCCATGTGAATCTTTATAACGGTAACAGGGCCTGGAGAAACATGGATGCGGCGAGCATGGGTGTGGGCGCGTTGGATTCGGCAATCCCGCCTATCAGGCGGTCAGCAAGATACAATTTGCCGGGATGCACTTGCCAGCTCCGTATTGGGTGGCAAGCCTTTTCGTCGGCTAATGTCATTATTATCTTGGCTTTATTGCTGGAGTAATCTATAATATTTCTATATGCTCGTATTACATATCATGTTGGAGGCAGTCATGGCTTTAGTACGCGATTCTGCTCATTCAGAGAATTTTGGCAGCAAGCGGCGGCAAATACTTGATGCTGCTTATATTGTGTTTTCCCGTAAAGGATTCCATCGTACAACAATTGATGAGATTATTGCGATAGCTGATACTGGCAAGGGAACAGTATACAACTATTTTGTGAATAAGGAGCAGCTTTTTTATACCTTGACCCAGGAAATCAGTCAGCCCTTTGAGGCAGATCTAGAGCGGGCGGTAACGGCCGATACAGAGCCGCTTGATAAGCTGAGACGATTAGTTACGCTGATTCTGTCTTTCTACACAAAGCATGGCGACCTGTGGCGGGTGCTGATGCACGAGATGCGCGGTTTTGGCAATGACGGATATTCTCACATTAGTGCCGAAATGCGTGATAAATACCATAGCTTCTTCAAACGGACGATTGGCTCTATCGAGCAGGTGCTTACCGAAGGTATTGCAACCGGAGTTATCCGACCCTGCGATACTGTTGTCACCGCCCATGGCATGTTCAGCGTTATTGCAATGATGGCATTCCAGAAGTATGTAGGAGAGGATGCCGAAGCAGCTGCCGAGCGTGTTACTGAAACATTCTTCTATGGAATCGTCAATAAGTAACGCAAATTTGCGTTACTTATTGACGATTTTCTCTTTCACATTAGAAACCTTGGCCGCCATGGCGTTGGCCCTTGTGGTTTCTATTCTTAACCTCTTTTGACCCGGATAAGGGTTCAGGCATATTTTTGTCATCATTCTTTTCGCGCGTTGGTCCAGGGGATTGGTCTACGGGATATGCTTCGGGTTTTGTCATAGCGTTTCCTCCTCTTGCAACTGTTAAGAATTTTTTAAGGTTTCATTACGCCTGTCACGGCGATCTTGCTGAATTTGTTGGGCCTGGTGACTGTTGGTTGGCCGCACGCTTAATTCATCCACCGTGTTTATCAAATTTTTGTCTGGGTTGAGGCTTGTCTGCTTTTTCATAGGTTTTCCTCCGTTCTCAGGCTCAATCGTGAGTGATGGATTGCACTGCTTGAGCGCATTCGTGGATATGACGGACATAATCTTCGACTAGATCCTGGACGATAGTTGTGCGTTCATCTATTGATTCATCGTCTTTTTCCACATCAATTAAATCAACTCGCACAGACCGGTCGTCAAGGTAGGTGCATTTGAAATCAAAGCTATACTTTGTATGACCAGCTGTGTCAACATGGATGTTTAGCGCTTGTGAATCAGCTGCATCGCCGCGCACGCTAAAGGAATCTGTCTGATGGAGCTGAAACGGTAAATTTTCGTTCCATGCCGCAACCAACGTAGGCTGACTAATAGATAAATTCTGATCGGCCATTTTTGTCACCTCCCTATCTATAGCGTGCAGAAACTTGCCTGGTTTTATCCGTGGCAAAAATCAACCTTATATTTTTACAAGGGCGTTTAGAAAGCCCCATATACTAGGCGGCCTCGCGAATCCAGCAGCGACGCGTACAAGAGGGTACGCTAGCAATGGGTTTGCGAGGTCAACAACGTAGATGGGGCTTTATCAACGTACGAAAAAGCAGCCGGGTTTTGCCGGCTGCTTACACAATTTAGATTGTGTTCATAACATGTCATGACATGTGTGATACTTAGACTATGCAATTGTCGCAAGGCTTCCATTGACCGACAGAAAACTCGCTGAATTTTCTTGTCGGGTGGTAATCGCCTTCGTCCTTCAATGGAATCACCTCCATCGCTCCCTGTCGGAGAGCCCAACTGCTTCTTTTCCCTCTGTTCTGATTACAGTATAACACGAGTTGTTTGAATTTTCAAGCGACTGGACAAGTATACAGTATATAACTTACCAAGCTGCGATAACAGACCCTTTGAAGTGATCGAGAATGAACTTTCTGACTTCTTCAGTTTGATAGGCCTTGATTAATTTCTGGAAAGCTGGGTTGTCTTTGTCTTTAATGCGCGCAACAATCAGATTGGCGTAAGGGGAGTTGCCGTCCTCAAGAGCAATGGCATCTTTAACCGGAACCATGCCAGCCGCGATGGCGTAGTTTGTATTGACTGCAGCCAAGTCCACGTCGGCGATAGAACGGGGCAATTGCGCAGCGTCGAGTTCTTTGATTTTCAGGTTTTTCGGATTTTCTAGAATATCAGCGGCAGTGGCTTTATGACCAAGACCAGGCTTGAGTTTGAGCATTCCGTGCCTTTCGAGCAGAGCCAATGCGCGGCCGCCGTTCGTCGGGTCATTAGGGATGGCGACAACCGAGCCAGGCTTAATCTCAGTCAGGTTCTTCACTTTTTTTGAATACAGTCCCATGGGGAAGATTACAGTCTTGGCAATGGAAACAAGTTCAAATTTGCGATCTTTAACAATGTTGTCAAGATACGGCTCATGTTGGAAACTGTTTACATCAATGTCGCCTTGGTTCAAAGCAACATTGGGCTGAATGTAATCATTAAATTCAACGACCTGAATCTTGAGGCCGTCTTTTTCGGCGATTTTCTTCACTACATCCATGATCTCGGCATGCGGACCTGCTGTGACGCCTACTTTGATCGAGCTGGCTTTCGACGCGTCTTGTTTGGCGCCGCCGCAACCCGCGAACACAGTGGCGGCAAATACGACAAGAAGTAATACGGAAAGTTTTTTCATTTTTAATAATCCTCCATTTTAACACAATCCCTTTGCGCTCGGTGAAAGTGATTGGCCGCGAAAACGCGAAAGACACGCAGCGCCTTTCGCGTTTTCGCGGCCCAAAAACCGTTCTTTCGTTCTCAAAGACCGTGGCAGCGTTTTTCTTATTTCCTAAACTTCTTGGCGAGTGCATCACCGCAGGATTGTACAATCTGAACCTGAGCAATCAAGATAATGACAGTGATGAGCATAACGTCGGCCCGGAAACGCTGATAGCCATAGCGGATGGCCAGATCGCCCAGTCCGCCGCCACCGATGGCGCCCGCCATGGCCGAATGACCGATTAGATTAATAATCGTGAGAGTAAGACCGAGAATAATTGCGGGCAGCGCTTCTGGGACTAGAACTTTGATGATAATCTGAGTCGGTGACGCGCCCATCGCCTGTGCTGCTTCAATTACTCCGCGATCAACTTCCTGCAGTGCGGACTCAATAATTCTCGCAACAAACGGTATAGCCGCTAAACTTAGTGGCACAATGGCGGCATTGGTGCCGATCGAGGTTCCGGCGAGCAACCGGGTTAAAGGAATAATCGCAACCATTAGGATGATGAATGGAGTGGAACGGGCGGCGTTAGCGATTGCGCCTAATGTTCGGTTGAGTGCGATATTTTCCAGGATATGGCCGCGGGCAGTTGTCACTAAGATTATTCCCAGCGGCAGGCCAACCAAGGTAGCGATGAAGGATGAGACGCCAACCATATATATCGTTTCAAGCAGTGATTCAGCTAATAGCAAGAGCATCTCGTTTGACATAGCCAATCACCTCCACTCCTAATTCTCTTGCTTCTAAATAGTTTAGAGCGCTTTGCATTGAGGTTGTGTCACCAGTTACTTCAATGATTAATGTTCCAAACGGTATGTTCTGAATGTGGTCAATGTTGCCAAACAAAATACTGACATCGACGTTGCAGTGGCGAATCAGGGAGGCGATGATCGGCTCTTTCGCGGCCTTTCCCAGAAACGATACGCGAACGATTAAGTGACTGTCTGTCAAGGGAACCGGCGAGAAGGCCGTATCTTTGAAAATATCCGGTAAATCATAGTTGATAATCGTCCGGATGAATTCGCGGGTAGTGGTAGTCTCTGGCTTGGCGAACAAATCGATGACAGGCCCTTGTTCGATGATTACACCGTTCTCGATCACAGCAACCCGGTCGCAAATTTGTTTAATGACTTGCATTTCGTGGGTAATCAAGACAATGGTTAATCCAAGCCTTTTATTGATATCTTTTAGCAATTCCAGGATCGACTGTGTGGTCTGAGGATCAAGCGCAGAGGTGGCTTCATCGCATAACAGCACCTTTGGCCGGCTTGCCAGCGCTCTGGCGATGCCGACACGCTGCTTTTGACCGCCACTTAGTTGGGAAGGATATTGATTGCGTTTGTCGCTAAGTCCGACCAGATCTAACAAAGGTAAAACCGCGTCTTCAATCTTTTTCTTATCCCAGCCGACTAATTCCAGCGGAAAAGCGATATTGTCATACACCGTACGTGAAGACAATAGATTGAAGTGCTGAAAAATCATGCCAATTTTCTTACGGGCATCCCGCAAATCTCTTTCAGACATGGATGAAAGTTCCTGACCATCCACGACGACTGTACCAACAGTCGGCTTTTCCAGCATATTAATGCAACGGATGAGCGTACTTTTACCAGCGCCGCTTTTGCCGATGACGCCGAATATTTCTCCGCTGTTTACCTGGATGCTGACCCCTTTAAGCGCGTGAACCGGCCCCGACGATCCCGGATAAGTTTTTACAATGCCACTTAGGTTAATCATAGGCTGTTCTCCTTTCTACAAAAAACAAAAACCTCTTCACTGAGTGAAGAGGTACGCAGACATACCGTCTCCCCTCATCTCTCAGGATTACTCCTGTTGGAATTGGCACCGTTTCGCAAAAGCGATGGTTGCCGCAGCGTCATCGGGCCAGTCCCTCAGCTAACTCATGATGAATGGGTAATGTGTGAAGTTGATGAAATATATATTAGCACACTGAATATATGGAGTCAATACTTTTTTATAATGTCCAGAAACTATAACCGTAGAAGTCGTTAGCGCGAAGCCCGCGAAGGGCGCAAGCGCCGCAAAGCGGAATAATAACTATCTTTGCGCCGCTAGCGATCTTAGTGCACGCTTTAACCGCTAAATCGTTTCGCCCATATCCCAAAGACGCCACAGCGGTTCTCTTATTCTGTTATATTTTCTCTTTGTAAAGAATAAAAGAAGTAAAGCAGGGAAATGGTTATGATTGGCGAATTAGCGTTATATGTGTAGACAAAGGAGGATTCTGTCATGACGGTAAACCCAAAGCTGAAAGATGAACTGACCGATCAGTTGGTAAAGGCGATCTTGCTGTTGCGTACAGAAGAAGAGTGTTACCAATTTTTCGAAGACGTTTGTACCATTGGTGAAATTAAGGCTCTAGCGCAGCGACTTGAGGTGGCGGGTATGTTAAAACGGCGTCACACCTATGAAGAAATTGTCGAACGAACAGGTGCAAGCACAGCGACAATTAGTCGTGTTAAACGCTGTTTGTACTATGGCGCTGACGGATATAATATCGTGCTAACGCGTCTGGAGGAACAACTCGCGCAAGGAGGAGACAATGAAACCAAATGAGCCGGCAATCAAGATTCCCTATGGCACTAAGGACTTTTTGCCCGCTGAGGCCAGAGGTAAACGCGTGTTGGAGGAAAAGTTGGCAACCCAGTTCGGTTCTTGGGGTTATGAGGAAGTAGTTACTCCAACAATGGAATATCTCCAGACCTTAACAACCGGAACGGGCTTAGACCTGTCTGAGCAAATGTTTGTCCTTTTTGATCGTAGCAATCGAATACTGGCGCTACGACCGGAAATGACCATACCAATTGCCAGATTGGCTGCGACTCGGCTGCGGGAAAAGCCGTTGCCGTTGCGGCTGTTTTATCTGACAAACGTATTTCGCCATGAAGAAGCGCAAGCCGGCAGGCAATGCGAGTTTCACCAGGCTGGAGTGGAGTTGATGGGAGCATCTGAGCCTTCTGCTGACGCTGAAGTCATCGGCTTGGCTATTTCTGCCGCTCTTGCAGCCGGGTTGCGCGATTTCCGCATTTGCCTGGGACAGGTGGATTTTATCAACGGTATCATGGCTGATGGTGGCTTGAGTGAGCAAGAACGCCAAGAAATTAAACAATGTCTGGTGAAAAGGGATTTAGTGGGACTCGAGCGCACTACGAAGCTGAGTGGACTGACTAATGAAAAGCAAGCGGCAATTTGTCAGATACCACTTTTGAGTGGTGGACGGGAAGCACTGAGCGCGGCTAGAGACCTTGTGACTAACTTTGCGAGCCGAGCCGCTCTCGACAATTTGGAAGCTATTTTCGAATTGCTGCACGCGTATGGTTTGCAGCAATATGTTTCGTTCGACTTAGGCATTATTCGTGACTTCGATTACTACACCGGCATGGTGTTTGAAGGATATACTCCCGGACTAGGGTTCCCCTTCTGCGGCGGCGGACGCTATGATCGCATGCTGGCTTCGTTTGGTCTGGAGTGTCCGGCCACAGGCTTTGCAATGGGCATTGAGCGGTTATTGCTGGCGCTTAACCGGCAAGGTCTCAATCAGCAAGAGGGCATGCGCGACGTTTATGTAAGTTGGCAAGAGGGAAAACTACTTGAGGCAATCGCAGCAACTAGGCGACTACGCGAAGATGGCGCAGTTGTTGAACTCTCACCGATCGCTGAATTAAGAGCAAAGGCAGAACAGAATCAACGTCAACGCGGTTTTCGGGAATTGCTGTATATAGGTGAGTAAATGCGACGCGTTAAACAAGTGTTATCAGCGATACGGGCTGAAGTTACACCGCAAGATGCGGCTTTTGTCGCCAAGCATCTCACTCAGTCAGAACTTGAGCTGTTTAGGCAGATGAGCCTTCCAGATCAACGGCATTGTCTTAATGTGGCAAACACTGTAGCAGAGCTGGCTGGTGGACTGCGCGAAGTTAACCAGCCGGTTTTGATCAAAGCAGCTCTGTTACATGATGTTGGGCGCAGGCGAGGCGATGTCAGCACCAGCGATAAGATCATGGCTGTTATCAGCAGGGCTGTGTTCGGTAGCGGATTTGCTCAAAAGTGGGGCAAACAGGGACGAGGCGGTGCTTGGGAAAACTTACGCCATGCGTTCTATGTAAGTGCGAACCATCCAGAAATTGGCGCCAAACTGCTGCGACAAGCCGGAACCGAAGAACAGGTCATCAATTTAGTCCGCTATCATCATCACCCTGCCGGCATGGCCGATTCAAAGGAACTTAGCCTGCTGCGCCAAGCAGATGATTTGAATTAATAGAGGCTGTTGCAAAACGCCCATCTGCGTTGTTGCTCCTGCGGTTACTTGCTTGCGTACCCGTATCGTACGCGGCGCGGCGTAATCCTCGTCGCGCCTAGCATCTGAACATTTTGTAACAGCCTCTACCCTGAAATAGCAAAAACCCGGCTTCGGCCGGGTTTTTTGTTATTTAATATCCCTTGGACTTGTCGATAATATTAAACATCTCTCCGCCGTTTGCATAGCGGGCAAGATTATCGGCGAAGGTCTTGATCGCCCTATCTAAATAATATGGCGAACTGGCGGCAACATGGGGAGAAATGATGACATTTGGCATATCCCATAAGGGACTGTCCTCAGGCAACGGTTCCTGGTCAAAGACATCAAGGCCAGCGCCGCGAATTAATCCCTCTTGAAGTGCCTGAACCAAGTCTGATTGACGAATGACATCGCCGCGGGCGATATTGATCAGATAGGCAGACCGCTTCATGGCGGTGAAGTGCTCTAAACGCAATAACTCCCTCGTCTCTTCCGTTAGCGGCAGAGAAACAACAACAAAGTCGCAAAAGGAGAGCATTTCCAGCAGTTTATCAGGAGCATACATTTTATCAACAAAAATCTCTTGGGAAGCTCTGCGCTTTGTCGCTAATACTTGCATGCCCAGTCCCTTGGACTTTTTGGCAATTTCACGGCCAATACTGCCTAAGCCGATAATGCCAATGGTTTTTTCATGAATTTCATCAGGTAAAGTTCGCTTCCACTTTTTATCGATTTGCTGCCTAATCAATACATGTAGGCAACGGCTGAACGCAAGGATGAGTGATAAGACATGCTCAGATACCGGGATGCCATGTATACCGCGCGAATTGGTTAAAACTACATTGCTATTTTGCATTTCGGGGAAAACTAGATTCTCCACTCCTGCAGTTAAGGCATGAACCCACTTTAATTTCGGCGCTTGCGAAAACAGCGGACGAATATCAGTCATCCCCATGGCAACGATTACGTCGGTATTCTCTATATACTCTCGAGCACTTTCCAAATCACTAACGGTGATTCGAGCTTGTGGAACCAAATTCGTGATGGTAGTGATGTGGCGATCACTCAGGGGATTGAGGATCAGCACATTAAGTGTGGGTGTCATAACGATAAGCCCCCTTCAAGCTTCACTATTTTAAGTATACTTCTACAAAAAATTGAAAAGTCCTACATTTCCTGATTAGGCAAATGAAGATTAGAAAATTGTTGACTCTAAGAATATCCCATGATACCATGTTATCATATTAATAATTTAACGTAATAAAGAATACGGAGGAATATAATGACCTCAGTTGATATGAATTATTTGACAATAGCTTTGCCAAAAGGCAAGTTATTCAAACCAGCAACCGATATGTTGGCTCAATTAGGCTACAGCGCAGAAGATTTGAGCGAAAACTCGCGAAAACTGGTTATTACAAACGAAGATGCTAAACTCCGCTTTATCATCACCAAAACGTCAGATTTGCCTACATATGTTGAATATGGCGCTGCTGACATCGGTGTTATCGGTAAAGACGTACTCGTCGAAGACAAGCGTGACGTGTACGAACTGATCGACCTGGGATTTGGCTTTTGCCGGATGGTAGTCGCAGTGCCTAGACATCTGCAGCGAGAAAAGTTGAGTGATTATGCGCACATGCGGGTGGCCACCAAATATCCTGTCATCGCCGAACAGTTTTTTCGGGATAAGGGAGTTCAAGTAGAATTTATCAAACTAAACGGTTCAATTGAGCTGGCGCCGATGGTAGGCCTGTCTGAATTAATTGTTGATCTGGTGGAAACAGGCCGCACGCTAAAAGAAAATAATCTGGTTGAGATCGCCTCTGTGCTGCCAACGACTGCTCGCCTGATTGCGAATCGGGTAAGTTTTAAGATGAAATTTGAGCGGATTCATCAATTGACTGCTGGTTTGAAACAACAGATGGAAGGAAGGGTTGTCAAGTGAGAACTGTTGTAGCGGCAGACATTAGCCGTCAAGAAATAGAGCGCTTATTGATTAAACCGGCGTTCGACTCAGTAGTGCTGAATGCGTCGGCGAGACGGCGCGTGTTTGAGATGTTTGGGCGAGATATGACTGCCCAAGAGGTGGTTAATCAAATCGTAGCTGACGTGCGTACCGTTGGCGATAAAGCCGTTTTTGATTATACAGCCGCCCTTGATGGCGCCGTTATTAACACGGATAACATAGAGGTCAGCGAGGAGGAGTTTTCTGCCGCGTTTGCCTCTGTTGAGCCAGAGCTGCTGGCTGCGCTGCGACGCGCAGTCGCCAATGTCAGACGCTATCATCAGGAGCAGAAACCCAAATCCTTTTTGACCTACCGGGAGCATGGGGCAATGCTTGGGCAGACATGTCTGCCGCTTGATCGGGTAGGTATCTATGTACCTGGCGGCAAGGCTTCCTATCCCTCATCAGTGATAATGAACGCCGTACCGGCTACGGTCGCCGGTGTCAAAGAAATTATCATGGCAGTACCGCCGGCAAAGGATGGTTCGGTTAATCCACTTGTGCTAATCGCAGCGCGTGAGGCTGGGGTTACGCGAGTTTTTCGCATGGGCGGCGCCCAGGCTATCGCTGCTTTGGCCTTTGGCACGGCGACAATTCCTAAGGTGGATAAAATCACTGGTCCTGGTAATCTGTTTGTAACGTTAGCTAAAAAGGCAGTTTACGGTTATTGTGATATTGATATGTTGGCCGGCCCCAGCGAGATTTTGATCATTGCCGACGCTAGCGCCAATCCGCGTTATATCGCGGCAGATATGCTTAGCCAAGCCGAACATGATGAATTAGCCGCCGCAATCTTGATTACCGATAGCGCAACACTGGCGGCCGCGGTGAAGATCAAATTAGCAAAGCAGCTGACAGACTTGCCTAAACGAGAGATTGCGTCAGCTTCGCTCGAAAAGCAGGGGTTGATCCTTATTGCGTCCAACCTAGACGATGCCGTAGAATATGCTAATATTGCCGCTCCTGAGCATTTAGAAATCCTGACCGCGGAACCGTTTTTACTGTTACCCCAGATCAGACATGCGGGAGCAGTTTTCCTGGGTCCCTGGTCGCCGGAACCGGTCGGTGACTACTACGCCGGGCCGAACCATGTACTGCCAACCGGCGGTACGGCCCGCTTTTATTCTGTTTTGAATGTCGAAACCTTTATGAAACGCAGCAGCATTATTGCCTATACTCGTGAGGCGCTGCAAGCTGCGAGCAGCGATATTATCGCCTTAGCCAGCGCAGAAGGGCTTGACGCTCATGCCAGAGCTGTGGCTGTGCGGAGGGAAGAAGAATGAAGTTTCGGTCAGGACTTGAGGCATTACAACCTTACAGTATCGAAGAGGCCAATTGGCCGATAAAACTGGATGCGAATGAGCGGACTGATGGCTTGCCGCCAACAGTCGCTAAGGTAATTAGTGAACGCTTGGCTGCACTGCCGTTTAACCGCTATCCGGAAATAACTGCGTACTCGCTGCGTAAGAAGCTCGCCGCTGCGGTGGGTTGTACGGTGGAACAAATCCAGGTTGGCAACGGCTCCAGCGAACTGCTGGCGGCGATATGTCATGTGTTTGGCGGATCAGGCCACAAGATTGTCTATCCGGAACCATCCTTCTCCATGTATCCTGTTTATATCCGTTTAGCTGACAGTCAGCCAGTTCCTGTAAAACTGGAAAGCGATTATTCACTGTCTATTGATGCGTTTCGGAATCAGGCGCAATATGCCGATTTGGCCATTGTCTGCAATCCCAATAATCCGACTGGCAATGTGCTACCGCCAGATAGTATTGCTGAGTTGGCCCGAGAGCTCACCTGCCCGTTGGTGGTGGATGAAGCCTACCTCGAATTTTATAAAACTTCGGCAGTCGATTTGCTCAAGACAAATAAGAATTTGATCATTGTACGCACTTTTTCCAAAGCCTATGGTCTGGCAGCAGCACGGATCGGTTACTTGTTAACATCGACCGATATCAGTGCCGCGGTTGGCAAAGTCCTGCTACCTTATCATGTCAATGCGCTCTCGCTACTTGCTGCGGAAACTGTTCTCGACTACCAGGCTGAGTTCGTTCCGGGTATCGAACAGATCATCTGTGAACGTAGTCGATTGGCTAATCGTCTAGCTGGCTTGCCAGGGATTACTGTTTTCCCCTCAGAAACTAACTTCTTATTAATAAAAACAGAGCGATCCGCGGATTTGGCTGCGCTGTTGGCAACTGCAGACATCGGTATCCGGGATTTCAGCCGATCGCCAGGACTTGTTAATTGCTTACGGATTTCGATTGGTTCACCATCGGAAAATAATTTAGTCTTCTCGGTTATTGAGAGGTTTAGCCGATTACAAGGCAATCGACAGGAGTGAGATGCTATGCGTGAGACAACAATTGAACGTCAAACTGGGGAGACCCGAATTTACGCCAGTCTCTGTCTTGATGGTGAAGGAAATTCAACGCTGAGTACCGGCATCGGCTTTTTCGATCATATGCTTACTCTTTGGTCAAAGCATGGCTTGATTGACCTGACGCTGAAGGCAGAGGGAGACTTGTGTGTTGACGGGCATCATACAGTAGAAGATTGCGGTATTGTATTAGGACAGGCGCTCGCCAAATGTTTGGGCGACAAACAGGGAATTCGCCGCTACGGGACGGTGTTTTTGCCGATGGATGAAGCGCTGGTTATGGTATCAATTGATATCAGTGGCAGGCCATTCCTTGCCTGTGACCTAGAGCTTCCAGCCGCTAATCTTGGCGGCTTTGAAACCGAGCTGGTGGAAGAGTTCTTACGCGCCTTGGTTGTGAATGCCGGGCTTACTCTGCATGTTAAGCAGATGGCAGGCAAAAATACTCACCACATTATCGAAGCTGTGTTTAAAGCCCTGGGGCGGGCGCTCGATGAGGCGACAAGTCTTGATCCTCGCGTCAAGGGAGTGCCATCCACTAAAGGAGTGTTGGTGTAATGGGGCAGACTGCAGCCGATGTGGCAATTATTGACTATGGTATGGGCAATCTCCGCAGCGTTGCCAAGGCGTTTGAAAAACTTGGCGCTGTTGTCGCAGTAACTCGTTCTCCTGAGGTTATAGTGACAGCCAAACGGGTGGTGTTGCCAGGAGTTGGCGCTTTTGGCGATTGTATGGATAATATCCGTCAATACGGACTAGATACAGTAATTTATCAGCTAATTGCTGATGACAAGCCATTTCTTGGCATTTGCCTGGGACTGCAAATGTTATTTGAAGGTAGTGACGAAGCGCCTGGTGTGAAAGGATTAGGAATTTTCCCCGGCTTTGTTCGAAAGATTGAAGCATCAGGCTTGAAGGTGCCACATATGGGGTGGAATAGTCTTCAGTTTCATCAAACCAGTCTGTTGTTTAACCAGCTTTCGGCCGCTCCTTTCGTTTACTTTGTGCACAGTTATCATGCAGTTCCCGCTGATCCATCTCTGCTAACTGCTAGCACGACTTATGGCGGGATCGTTACAGCCGCTGTCGGGCGAGGCAAGGTCCAGGCAGTGCAGTTTCATCCTGAGAAGTCAAGCGCCAGCGGAATGAGCATACTGAACAATTTCCTGGCTGTGGAATGAGAGGAGATACAAGCATGATTTTATTTCCGGCAATCGATATTCGCGGCGGCAAATGCGTGCGGCTGACGGAAGGGCGTTTTGACCGAGAAACTGTATTTGCGGAAAACCCGGTTGAGATGGCGGTGCGCTGGCAGTCAGAGGGCGGCGAATTTCTCCATATTGTTGATCTCGATGGCGCATTGGCGGGAAAGCCAGTCAATTTTGCCATCATTAAGGCTATTGTTAGCGCTGTCAAAGTTCCCGTGCAGGTCGGCGGCGGTATTCGCAATCTGAATACCATCGAATCGTTACTCAGCGCCGGGGTTAACCGCGTCATTCTCGGGTCAGTGGCAGTCAAGCAACCAGACTTGGTAACCGAAGCTTGTCGCCGCTATCGTGAAAAGATTGTTGTCGGCATCGACGCTCGTAATGGCATGGTTGCAGTGGAAGGCTGGGGGAAAAGCGGTGGCATTACGGCGGTCGAATTGGCCTCCACGATGGCGAAAACTGGTGTGGAGAGGATAATCTTTACCGATATCAGTCGCGATGGCACCTTGTCGGGAGTGAATATTGCTGCTAGCGTAGATTTGGCTAGACAAGCAAATATCAAAGTGATCGCCTCCGGCGGCGTCAAAGACATGACAGATATTTGCGCCCTGCAATCTGCTCCTAGTGGCATTGAGGGAGTCATTGTCGGTAAAGCGCTGTATGCGGGGACATTGTCACTGCCGGAAGCGTTAAAGACAATTCGCGGCGAGGGAGGCAGTCCATGCTAACGAAGCGAATTATTCCTTGCTTGGATGTGAAGGACGGCAGAGTGGTAAAAGGCACAAACTTTGTTAGTCTCCGCGATGCCGGTGATCCGGTTGAGCTTGCTGCCTTTTATGACCGAGAACTTGCTGATGAGTTGGTCTTTCTTGATATCACCGCCTCGTCAGATGGACGGGCTACTATGCTTGACGTGGTGGAACGAACAGCGGCGGCTGTATTTATTCCCTTTACTGTTGGCGGCGGTATCCGCACCATGGGAGATATCCGCCAGTTGTTGATGGCGGGAGCGGATAAAGTATCGCTAAATACTGCGGCTGTGCAAAATCCGGAGCTCATTGCCGAAGGCGCCAAACGGTTTGGCAGCCAATGCATTGTATTAGCGGTGGATGCCCGCCGGGCGGGTGATAACCGCTGGGAAGTATATATTCATGGCGGCAGGACGGCTACCGGCATCGATGTTATCGATTGGGTAAAGCGCGGCACGGCGCTTGGCGCTGGTGAGATTCTACTAACCAGTATGGATTGCGACGGAACCAAGGATGGTTATGATTTAAATCTGACGAAGGCAGTGTCTGACTCGGTCAACGTTCCGGTTATCGCTTCTGGGGGCGCCGGTTGTTTGACGCATTTCTCTGACGCTCTGACAACCGGTAGCGCTGATGCTGTATTGGCCGCCTCAGTCTTTCACTATGGCCAATTTTCCATTCGGAAAGTAAAAGAGTATCTACAAAAAAATGGTTTGGAGGTTCGGTTATGACTGTTGACATGATTCAATTTGATGATAGGGGCCTAGTACCGGCGATTATCCAGGACGTAAATACGCGGACTGTATTGATGCTTGCTTATATGAACAAGGAGTCTTTGGAAAAAACACTGGCTACCGGTCTGACTTGGTTTTACAGCCGCAGTCGTAATCGCTTGTGGCAAAAGGGCGAAACCTCTGGTCATATTCAGCAGGTGAAGTCAATCCATTATGATTGTGATGCTGATACACTCTTGGTTGAAGTGGAACAAACAGGCCCTGCCTGTCATGAGGGAACCTATTCTTGCTTCAGCCGGCGGATTGAAACTGCGGCCATACCTGTCGACGAAACTAACGGAAGTCAGCCTGCTGACGAACGCCCTGCGGCAGTCGTGCTCCAGGAACTCTACGAAGTCATTATTGGTCGTAAGACCAATCGTAAAGAAGGCTCATACACGAATTATCTGTTTGATAAAGGACAGGATAAAATTCTGAAGAAGGTTGGCGAAGAAGCGGCGGAAACCATCATCGCCTCGAAAAACCAGAGCAAGAGTGAAATTCTCTATGAAATGGCCGATCTATGGTATCACTGTTTGGTTTTGCTCGGCTATCATAATATTACACCAGCAGAATTGCTAGAGGAACTGCAAGGGAGACGTAAGTAATCAAACAAATTGCCGGTGCTGCAAAAGGAAAAAGTGGGGAGTGCAGCGAAAATATGTATAGTGTGAGCCCCTGGGGCAACACTCTATTAATGAGAACAGACTACGTGAACTGTGATTGGACGAAAGGAGCAACCGCATGACAAAAATTAATGAGAATTATCTTAACTTACCTGGAAGCTATCTGTTCGCAGAAATATCCAGGCGGGTGGCAGCTTATAAAACAGCCCATCCTGAGGCAGACATTATCCGGTTAGGAATCGGCGATGTCACGAAGGCACTTCCCCCAACCATCATTGATGGTTTGCACAAAGCGGTGGATGAGATGGGCAGTGACGAAACGTTTCGTGGTTATGGACCGGAACAAGGCTACACATTCCTTATCGAAAAAATTATTCAATTTGATTATGCTCCCCTCGGAATTCAACTCGACACTGACGAGGTTTTCGTTAGTGATGGCTCAAAAAGCGATACCGGCAATATTCAGGAGATATTCAGCCTGGACACTAAGGTGGCTATGACTGATCCGGTTTATCCGGTCTATATTGACACAAACGTCATGGCAGGACGCAGCGGTCTACTCGGCAAAGACGGCCGCTATGCTAATATTGTGTACATTCCTTGTCATGCTGGCAATTCATTTGTTCCCGAGCTGCCAAAAGAAAAAGTCGATCTCATCTATCTCTGTTTCCCGAACAATCCGACAGGTACAACATTGAAGAAGTCTGAACTGAAAAAATGGGTTGATTATGCGCGGGAGAATAAGGCTGTTATTCTATACGACGCTGCCTATGAAGCCTATATTCAAGAAGATGATATTCCTCACAGCATCTATGAAGTAGAAGGCGCCAAAGAAGTGGCGATTGAATTCCGCACCTTTTCAAAGAACGCAGGATTCACCGGTACCCGTTGCGCCTTTACCGTTGTGCCTAAAACTGTCATGGGTTATACGGCAAGCGGTGAGGCCTATCCGTTTAATAAGCTCTGGAATCGTCGGCAGACTACTAAATTCAATGGAGCTCCCTATATTGTGCAAAAGGGCGCAGAAGCAGTCTATACTCCTGAAGGACAAAAGCAGATTCACGAAATCATTGCCTACTACATGAAAAATGCCAAAGCAATTCGTGAAGGAGTGCAAAGTATCGGCCTTGAAGTCTTCGGTGGCGTGAATGCACCATATATTTGGTTAAAGACGCCGCAAAACATGGATTCTTGGACATTCTTTGATAAATTGTTAAATGAAGCTCACATTGTGGGCACTCCCGGGGTTGGCTTCGGCCCGAGCGGCCAGGGTTATTTCCGCCTTACAGCGTTTGGCAAGGCAGAAAACACGCTTGAGGCTGTGGAACGCTTGAAAACTCGTCTCAAGCTATAAGTGTAATGGCAGACTGAGCAATATACGCACGTGCGTTATTCTTAGTCTGCCATTATTCAAATTATGATACTATTGTTAGGTGGTACAAACGTGGGAAGTCGCTTGCTAAGTCGTTTTTTCAAGTGGGGTGTCTTACGCAAACTAGCAGAACAAGCCGGAAAGTGGAAGGCTGAACTCTATGTGTTATACTTAGCGGCTCGTGATGGCAGGACTCCGGTGCTGCCTAAAATCATTGCCGCTGTGGTAGTCGGATATGCGTTCAGCCCGATTGACTTTATTCCTGATTTTATTCCTTTGTTAGGTTATGTTGATGAGATAATATTAGTGCCGCTGGGCATTATGCTGGCGCTTCGATTGATTCCACAGCAGGTGCTGGCAGATTGCAGGCGCCAGGCTGCTTTGAATCCATTGAGCAAAAAAGTGAAAATCTGGGCTGCAGGCGCTATTATCGTAGTGAGTTGGCTGGCTATCTTGTTCTACCTGTTTTGGCGCTTTGTTCTCAACTGACACGCCAAGAATAACCCTATAGTACGATGAACACAAGCGGCACTAGCGATACACTAGCGATACACTAGCGACACAAAAGAACCGATGATTATTATCGCCGTAATCATAGTGGCGCTCGTGCGGTTAGTGGCGCTAGTGCTCCGTTCCTTATGTTTTTTAACGCCCTGCAGGGCGTTTTTTAGAACCCGATAGCTTTTAACTGATGCCTACTGTACACCTACTTCACGCCGCTTCATCGCTCCGACTCCCAACACGCTGCCAACAATAAGCAGCAGGACTAGCCACCGCAGCATTGGATTGTCTGTAAAGAACGAACGCCACAGCGGTTCATCAACTAACATCTTAGCGGCAGTCCAGGCTAAAATTCCACCGCCAACATAGATGAGAGCAGGGAATCTGTCAAGCAGACGGATAAATAGCGTGCTGCCCCAAACAACAACCGGGACACTGATGGCTAAACCGAAAATAACCAGCATAAAATTGCCGTGAGCCGCTCCGGCGACGGCGATTACGTTGTCAATTCCCATAGCCGCGTCTGCTATAATGACCGTGCGGATTGCGGCCCCGATAGTCGGAGCAGCCTGGACATTTTCAATCTCTTTTTTCTCTGTCAAGATTTTATAGGAAATCCAAATCAGCGCAACTCCACCGACAGCCAACAAACCGGGAATCTTCAGCAGCCAAACAACGATTAGTGTTGCCAGTGCACGAATAATTACCGCGCCAGCTGTTCCCCAAATGATGGCTGTTTTTTGTTGTTCCTTGGCGATGTTCCGGGCAGCCATGCCGATAACGAGTGCGTTATCCCCAGCTAGAACTAAATCAATTACGACAATGGACACCAAGGAGGAAAGAAAGGAAATCGAAAAAAAGTCCATTTTAGCCTCCTGACATAATGAAATCCGTTGTCGATAACTCGCGTTTAAGATACACAGTTTGAACTCGGCGTATACCTTAATCAGCGCATGCAGATTTAGGACGAAAAATGTAAAGCCCAGCAATGTCTGTAAAAAAATACAAACATACTGGGCTTCAGAAAGCGGGGATTTATTGATGAAGTTGTTCGTTTGGCGTCATAACCGGAAGTTTCATAGTTATAGTATGATCAACGAGCCAAATGTGCATCAGGATTTATATACAGACGCGGTCGCCATTGTCGCTGCCGAGACCCTGGAACGGGCGCTGGAACTGTTAGCCGCGCAGGAGAAGGGCTGGCTAGTTGAAGATATTCGGCGATTAATACCGAAAGTGTTCAACTGTGACCATGAAGGTATCATTTTTGAGGATGTTCGCGGCAGCTAGTACCGTGTCAACTCTAAAAATGTGATAAGCTGGCGAGGAGATTTTTTGCAAGGCAAGGCGGAGGAGAGAGGCATACCGGCAGTATGCCGATTGACGACAACGCAGTTTTGAGGAAAATCTACCGCCAGAATACGCAAGATTAGGGTTGACACGGTACTAACCCAGTCTGCGACTGACAAAGCGCTCGATTCGCTCTAATGCAGTTGAAAGGTTGCTGAAGGAGGCGGCATACGAACAACGGACAAACCCTTGGCCGCAATCGCCAAACGCATCTCCGGGTACCAGCGCAACTTTTTCCTCTTTCAGAAGTTCTTCGGCGAATTGCAGCGCTGTCAGGCCGGTTTTCTCAATCGATGGGAAGATATAGAAAGCTCCCTTCGGCTCAAAGCAATCAAGCCCTATTGAGCGTAACCCTTCAAGCATTAGACGGCGTCTGCGGTTATATTCATCAACCATCTTGCTCATTGCTGTCTCACCGTTCTTTAAGGCCTCAATGGCTGAGACCTGTGCTGTTATCGGGGCGCAGAGAATGGTATATTGATGAATTTTGTTCATCGCTGCGATGAATTCCGGATTCGCTAACGCATAACCGATTCGCCAGCCGGTCATGGCATAGGCTTTTGAAAAACCATTCAGCAAAATCGTCCGGTCGCGCATATCAGGCAGAGAGGAAAAACAGGTATGAACTCCCTCATAGGTTAAGTCACCATAAATTTCATCAGAGATAACGATTAAGTCATGTTTGGTGGCAAATTCGGCGATTTTAAGCAATTCTTCCCGAGTCATGATTGCACCGGTCGGATTGTTAGGATAGCCAATCAAGATTGCTTTGGTACGAGGTGTTACTCTCACTTCGAGATCTGCGACCTGTAGCCGGAAATCGTTTTCGACCGAAGTGGGGACAGGAACTGCAGTGCCTCCGGCCAATGTAACGCAAGCTTTATACGAGACATAGCAGGGCTCAGGAACCAGCACTTCATCTCCAGATGAGACAATTGCTCTCATGGCGAGATCAAGCGCTTCACTGACCCCGACTGTGACCAGGACTTCGTTTCTGGGATTATACATAACATTGTAGCGGTTATGGATTAGCCGGGCAATTTCTTCCCGAAGTTCCAGCAGGCCAAGGTTCGACGTATAGGCTGTATAACCTCGTTGCAGACCATACACGCAGCTTTCTCTGATATGCCAGGGTGTTACGAAATCAGGTTCGCCAACGCCCAAGGAAACTACACCTTTCATCTCTGCGACAATGTCGAAAAAACGGCGTATTCCAGAAGGCGGGATCGATTTAACGGTAGGGGAGAGGCGGTCAGACCAGCTCATGGCGTCACCGCCAGTCTGCGGTCTTCTTCTTCGTCTTCCATAATGACGCCTTCCGTCTTGTACCGTTTGAGTAAGAAGTGAGTCGTCGTGCTGACCACGCCCTCGATGGTGGCAAGTTTTGAGAAAACGAATTGGGAGACTTCTTTCAGTGAATTGCATTCTACCATGACCGACAAATCAAAGGCGCCTGACATTAAATAGAGATTCTTAACTTCTGGGAACCGATAGATGCGTTCGGCGATAGCGTCAAAACCGACTTCCCTCTGTGGAGCGATATTGACGTGAATAATCGCATATACACTGTCTACTCCGGCTTTCTCCCAGTTAATGATGGTATGGTACTTGACAATAACTTTTTCGCGTTCAAGACGTTCGATCTCCGCGGTAACTTTGTCTTTTGACATACCTAACATGACTGCCAGTTGTTCTGGTGTCAGAGTATGATCTTTTTCTAACAGTTCCAATAGTTCTTTCATCGAAACCACTCCTTTTTTTCTGCAAAATAAAAAATCCCGTCCTTTTAAGCATTTGCCATTAAGGACGAGATTGCTCCCGCGGTACCACCTGTATTAGCCGTTAATTGTACGGCTCACTCAACTCCGATAACGCCGGAAGACGGCTAAGCTTACTCAATTTCAGCCCGCAGCTCAAGGAGGGCGTTCGGGAATTCCTTTTTCACCGGCTCGCACCTGGCCCGGCTCTCTGAGGAAAAACGGATTCCGTACTGTTCCTGTCATCGCTTATTTGAATATTTACTTTTCTAAATCCTATCATATGCAGGCAGTGGATGCAAGTGCTTGAACGTAAAAAAATATCAGTTGATTGCTTCTCTGATTAAACACTTAGCGCTATAATGGTGCCATACGCATAATGACCGGAGTGGAGGAGGAATAATGATGGAACGCAAAGACATGGCAACCGAGGTATTTGGTAGAGGTCTTACCTGCTCCCAGGCGGTAGCAGTGGCATTTGCCGAACACTATGGAATCGATCCAGACACGATCCTGAAGCTTTCGCGGGGATTTGGCGGCGGCATGGGCGGGATGGGAGGCCAATGCGGTGCTGTGAGTGGCGCGTACATGGTTATCGGCATGGGTTATGATCCTACTGACCCTGTGGCAAAGGGGAAAGTATATGAAAAAGTTCAGGAATTTACTCGAAAATTTCGTGAGAGACATAGTGAACTCAACTGTAATGTTCTTCTTGGCTGTGATATCAGTTCAGCTGAGGGTAAGGCACTGATGAAAGAAAAGAATTTACGCGAGACCCATTGCGCTTGTTTTGTGAAGGATTCCGTCGATATAGCAGAAGAGGTACTTGGCTTACGTTCTTAGAATAGCATGTTTTGACAAAAGAAAATTAATTGCAAAAGGTTTTTTCACAAAATTTAGAGAATCATACATAGCAGTTAATAGTAATTACTAACAAATCAAGACAAGGCTACAGCCTAAGGAGAGAACGCATGATTGGATTTACAAAATTGCTCTGCGGCGGGGCTACAGTTTCCGAAATCGTGAAATATGGGGGACATTCCCACCGTTTGCCGCCGCACATGCTCCAATTTTCGTCAGATGCGACGCCGATTGTTGTCTGGAATATGACGAATCGCTGCAATCTGTCTTGCCAGCATTGTTATATCAATGCCGAGGACCGCGACTACGCAGGTGAGTTATCAACCGCCGAGGCCAAAGTTTTCATTGATGACCTGGCCGAAATGCGTGTGCCAGTGTTGCTCTTTTCCGGCGGCGAGCCTTTAGTCAGAGACGATTTATTTGAGTTGGGCGCTTATGCTGGCGCGCGTGGGGTTCGACCGGTTATCTCGACCAATGGAACCTTAATTACTCCGGCGATAGCCAAGAAAATTCGGGAGATTGGTTTTCAATATGTCGGTGTCAGCGTAGATGGCGATGAGGCTGTTCACGATCAATTTCGCGGCAGGCAAGGAGCCTTCCGGGAGACGTTGGCAGGGATCCGTAATTCCATCGCCGCAGGTAATAAAACCGGGATACGGTTTACGATTAATCGATTAAATGTACATACTTTGCCCGCAGTTCTTGACTTAGTCGAACAAGAAAAAATTCCGCGTTTTTGTATGTACCATCTTGTCTATGCAGGCAGAGGCAAGGAAATGGCTGCTCTGGACTTAGGTCATGAGGAAAAGCGGCAGGCGATTGAGTTTTTGATGCAGCGAACTGAAGATCTGTATCGCCGCGGCGTTGAAGTGGAGATTCTAACAACCGACAATCACGCAGATGGTGCAACCATTTTGCAGTACATGGAAAAACACCAGCCGAAACGAGTGCCTGAGATAAAAGAGCTGTTAGCCATGCATGGTGGCTGCTCCGCCGGTGCCAAAATGGCGAATGTGGGCCCCACCGGCAATGTACATGCCTGTCAATTCTGGGGCCACAGACCGCTCGGCAATGTCCGGCAGACTCCCCTCAGTCAGATATGGAAAGGCGCGAACGATGAATTCCTGCAAGCGCTTCGCTGCAAAACCGAACATGTCACAGGTCGCTGCGCTGAGTGCCGCTATAAGGATTTTTGCGGCGGCTGCCGGATTCGGGCTGAAGCGTTTCATGGAGATCTCTGGGGCGAAGACCCGGCGTGCTATCTGGAAGATTGGAAGGAGCAGAGCTGATGATCATCTCCTGGAACACCACCCAGGCGTGCAATATTCGCTGCATTCACTGTTATCGCGATGCCGGCACGCGCCGCCAGGATGAACTGACCACAGAACAGGGGAAAGACTTATTATCAGGCATGGCGCGGGCAGGCTTCAAAATTGTGATTTTGAGCGGCGGCGAGCCGCTGATGCGGCCTGATATTTATGAGTTAATTGCCTATGCGAAAAGCATCGGCTTGCGTCCGGTTTTGGGAACCAATGGTATCTTGATTGATGTTGATACCGCAAAACGGCTAAAAGAAGCCGGCTTGGGGACCGCGGGCATTAGTTTAGATAGCCGTCGCAAGGAACAGCATGATTGGTTTCGCCAATCGGAAGGAGCATGGGAGAAAACATTAGCTGGGATGGAAGCTTGCCGAGAGGCAGGATTGCCATTTCAGATACACACCACTGTGCTCAACTGGAATGAAGCAGAGATTACCGATATCACTGATTTAGCTGTTGAATTAGGAGCAATCGCGCACCATATCTTTTTCCTGGTGCCAACAGGACGAGGCAAGGATCTGGAAGACGATTCACTAAAGACAGCGCAATATGAAAAGCTGCTTAATCGCATTCTCGACAAGCGTTTAGAAGTTCCCATCGAGATTAAGCCGACCTGCGCTCCGCAATTCATGCGTCTAGCCAAGCAAAGAGGCATTCCGATGCGCTATAGCCGCGGTTGTCTGGCCGGCACCCATTATTGCGTTGTTCTTCCCAATGGCGATGTTCATCCTTGTCCTTATCTGCCAATTAAAGTCGGTAATGTCAAGGAAACCGATTTTGCCGCGCTTTGGCAGGATAGCCCACTTTTCCAAGAGTTGCGCACCCAGCCCTTGAAAGGTGGCTGCGGCGAATGCGGCTTTGATGATGTTTGCGGCGGCTGTCGGGCGCGTGCGTATCATTATTCAGGCGACTACTTAGCCGAAGAACCTTGGTGCGGCCTCGGACGCTGACCTCGGGCGTTGATATACCCCATCTACGTTGTTAGCCCCGGAAATCCCTTGCTTGCGTACCAAACCGTACGCGGCGCGGCGGGATTTCCGGGGCTGCCTAGTATCTGGGGCATCTGAACGCCCTCGGGGACGGAACGAGGTTTAGGGGATACAGTTCGCTTCAGTCAGTGACTCGAATAGGCTCTTGCCACTGACACGCGGCAGGGACAAGTCGGTTACCATGACGCCGTTTAGCGGCAGTGGGGCGAGAGTGCCGTCTGGTTGCGGGCGGGCGGGGTTGCCGCAAGCGGCGATCGCGTGTATCACATAAAACTGGCTGTCATGTTCTCCCAAGTAGAGCATAACATGGCCAGGGAAATGCAGTGTGCTTCCTGGTGGTAAGGACCGCAGGATTGCTGCCCGTTCATCTGACGATTTATCGGCGAGTGAGATTTGCCTGCCAGCGCCTTGCGCTTGTTCTCCCGCGTTTCGTGCCAAGAAAATGCCGACAGAACGAAAAACATCTTGGACGAGTGCTGAGCAATCGCGGCTGCCGAATAGACCGCCCCAACCGTAACGACCGCCTTGCAGTTTGAAGGCCTGACGCAGCAAATTGGCACGAGTGAAAGGCAGGTAGCCGTGGTGGACGTCAGCGGATTTCGGAACTAGGGCAGGCCGAAAATCAAGCATTCCTTCATGATCACGAACTGGCAACCAGACAACATGACAGCCTTCTGGCGCACGGTTGCCGACTAGAGCAGGAATGTATTGTTCTTGTACTAGTGGCAATTTGGCACCCATGGCAAAAACTAGCCCGGAAAACTCCGGCAGGTGTGGATCTTCGCTTAGAGTTAGACGGTTGCCTGTAACAACCAGGAAATCGGACGCTTGACTATAGTTTAGCCAGAGAGAACGGTCTTTGCTGACCGCTATTGAATTTGCCTCTACCCAGCCGCGGTAATTTGCAGCCTGAACAAACCACCACTTTTCATCAACGCTATGATGTAGGCAGATTAGAGGCTCCGCCGGATCAAGAGCTGTTTCCTGAAACCGGTCGAACTCCCTGTCCTCCGGGCTTTTTACATAAAAGTCGTTCGTCGGAAAGGTGCGGATATTTGAGCGACGCAGCGTGAACCCGTACTCGGCTTGCACCATGCCTTGCAAGGCGCCAAGATTCATTGCTTTATCCAGGTTCGCATAGTAATTTGGTGTTACTGCCTCGCCGTTAACATATCTAGCTTCTTCAGTGAACTCGTTTTCGAGAATCATACTGCTAATAGCAGATGCCGAAACATAAGCCGGGTATTGGCTTAGGTCGAAGACCAAATTAGACAGACAGTGGCAGGTCAACTGATTTATTTCACGCATGCTTTCCGGGGTGCAAAGAAGATCTTCTGCATTCGGGTATTTTTTTAGCCAGAAAGCCACATTGTCCATGAAACCACCCCTTCGGTTGATTCTATTGCAAATAAGCGCCTTTCAGATAAACGCCGCCGTCGACACCACGAGTGACACCTTTGACATTCGGCTTTTCTAAAACGCGGCTGACATAGAAATAGATGGGAATGACCGGCATTTCCTCCATCAACAGCTTTTCCGCTTCCTGCATAGCTTTTATGCGCACAGGTTGATCGATAGTGGACTGCGCCTGCCGGATTAACTCGTCATATCGTCGATTTGTCCATTTCGATACATTGTTACCATTGCCACTCATCATAACATCAGCGAAGGTCATGGCGTCAACATAGTCGCCGATCCAAGCGGATCGGGCAACTTGGAAGTCGCCCTGTTTACGAGACGCAAGATAAACTTTCCATTCTTGGTTGGTCAGATTGACAACTGCGCCGAGATTTTTCCTCCACATTTCTTGAATCGCTTCCGAAATCGCTTTATTCTGTTCGTTGGTATTATAGAGAATGGTGACCGGCGGCAGACCCTTTCCCTCCGGATAGCCTGCTTCAGCTAAAAGCTTCTTGGCTGTTTCCACATCATTATCCTTAAAATAGTCGCCGCTGGCTTTGCGATAATCCTCGCCAGCTTTGGCGCCGGGGAGGCCAAAGGGGACCCAAGCCGTGGCCGGTTTCTCGCCAGCGCGGGTGATGTTTTCAACAATCGCTTTCCTGTTAATGGCTAATGCAAATGCTTGACGAACTTTCGGATTGTCAAAGGGAGCTTTATTCACATTAATAGCGAAATAGTAAGTGCCGAGATAGGGATAGATTTTGAGTTTGCCTTCTTTTAGTAACCGAGGCGTTTCTGCCACTGGCGGCGGAAATTCAGCGATATCTAACTGATTGTTTTCAAACATAGACATGACGGTAGTATTGCTATCTGAGAGAACCAATTCCAGCTTCTCACTTTTTACGTTGGCTTTATCCCAGTAACTTTCATGTTTAGTCAGTTCTATTTTGCTGTTATGGACCCAGTTGGTTATCGTAAACGGTCCGTTGACAATCAAGGTCTTGGGGTCTTTAGCCCAGTTGGTATTGGCTTCAGCAGTTTTTTTGTGGACTGGGAAATAGGTATGAAATGCCATCAACGACAAAAAATACGCTGTAGGTCGTTCTAGGGTTACTTCAAGCGTGCGGTCGTTTATTGCTTTTACGCCAACTTGGTCAGCCGAAGCGCCTTTCTTCTTATTATACGATTCGCCGTTCTTCAGGTAGTAGAGCTGATCTGCATACTTGCTGGCCAATTCAGGGCTTAGTGTCGTTTTCCAGGCATACTCGAAGTCGTGGGCAGTTACCGGGTCGCCGTTTGACCATTTGGCATTGGCGCGTAAGTGAAATGTATATTTTAGTCCGTCGGCTGCGATATCCCACTTCTCGGCTACCCCGGGGATTGCGTTGCCATTCTGATCTCTGGCAGCCAGGCCCTCGAAAATTTGATTCTCCACATAGGATTCGGGAATGCCGGTAGATTTTCGAGGATCGAGAGTCTCGGGCTCAGCACCGATGGCTACTCGTAACGGCTTCGCGGTTTGCTTGGCACCGTCTTTTGCCCCGCCGCAACCGGCTGACAAACTGGTCGCTAGTATGAGGATCAGGGTATAACAAAAGACTTTTTTCCAGAGCATAATGACTCCTCCTTCAGATTAACTGACAAAACACTGTATTCGCGGTTGTTATGGTATTCCCTGCATTAATTGGAAATATTGGGGTGTATAACTACTGGAGCTTGGTGAGGTGAGAAACGAATTCTTACTTTCATTTTATTCAAATTATGATAAAATTTAAGACAGAAAAATGCGAGCTTAGTTGCAATTATTTTATAGGGGGTACTAAAATGAAAATTGTTGAGGATTTACGCTACACCAAAGACCATGAATGGGTGCGTATTGAGGGAACGCAGGCAATAGTCGGAATCACCGACTACGCGCAAGGCGAACTGGGAGACGTTGTTTTTATCGAGCTTCCCGAGATAGGGAAAAAAGCCAAAGCGCATACCACTGTCACAACGATTGAATCAGTTAAAGCAGTATCTGATATTTTTGCGCCTTTGTCAGGAACGATCATTAAAGTCAATGATCAATTGAATGACAATCCAGAGCTAGTGAATCAACAGCCTTATGACGAAGGCTGGATATTTGTCATTGAACTGGAAAACCTTGTTGAAGTAGGACAACTTCTTGATGCTGCCCAATATGGCGAATTGGTGGGAAAACACTAGACGTCAAAAGACTTGGTGAATCCGCTCAGTATAAGTCAACTTTCTATGATTTATTCAGCCTTGTCGAGAAACTTCGTTCCCGGACCGTTTAGAAATGCCCAGATGTTGTCACCTATGAGACAAGTTACTAAAATGAAGCGCTGGGTTTGATAGCATCACTAGGCAGGCTCGCCGACCCAGTAGCGCGTTACCTACGAGACGCAATACCACACACTGATGAAGCCAAGCTGGCTAGTGCCGGTACGCGTACTAGAGGGTACGCTAGCAAGGGGTTGGCGGGCCTATTGCGCAACTCTCGGCCGTCCATGGCCTGCGCGGCACCTGAACGTCCTGTTCAATGGAGTTGGCGGCATACCCCTTGCGGGTGCCAACGGCCGAACGCTAATGCCATCCTTGGCGCGTTCGACACTAGCGCGTCCGTGCGCGTCGCAGATGGGCGTTTATCAACGGTCTGAAAAAATCATGGAATTTTTTCCATGATTTTTTTTGTAGAAACTATAAAGGGATTTTTGCACAAACTAACGAAACGAAGAAAACAAAAGAAAATTTCTACGGACGAAATTCTAGTTGTCCGAGCGATAAGGAGGCAGTATGTCAAAACCTATTCTCGTCATCGGTCATCGCAATCCGGATACGGATTCAATATGCTCAGCAATTGCCTATGCCCATCTTAAGCAGGCCCTCGGGGAAAACGCTTATCCGGCTAGGGCTGGCAAGGTTAATCAAGAAACTAAATTTGTTCTCGAACGCTTTGGCGTACAACCTCCGCCGTTAGTCACCGATTTATATCCTCGTGTTTCTGCGGTAATGCAGGAAGTGCCTGCGACAATTAGCCCGACGGCCACCCTGCGTGAATTGGGCGGACTCATGAAAGATGCTAATGCAAAATCGATTGCTGTCATCAATGGCCAAAGCTTAATCGGCATTGTCAGTGTAAGTGACTTGGCCAAACGCTATTTTGATGAACTCGAGATGCAGGATTTATCAGAGGCAGGAGTCGATTTTGCCGGAGTTTTACGGGCGCTGGATGGGGAATTGCTGTATGGACAAGATTTAGAAAGAACGATTCGGGGAAAGGTCAGAATTGCCGCTGCGCGCACTGCAACTATGCCAAAGTTTATTCAGCCGGGTGACATCGTCCTTGTCGGGGATCGTCATACCGCTCAGCTAGCGTGTATTGAACAGGGAATCGCTTGCCTAATTATTACTGGTGATGCCGACCTAACCAGCGAGGTCCTAAAAGCTGCCAAGACAATGAATACGATTGTTATTCGTTCCCCGTACGATACATACACGAGTGCTCGCCTTGTCAATCAAAGCATTCCTGTGCGGGTGGTGATGCAGCCGAAGGTCATTTCGTTTAAACCGAGTGATCTATTGGCCGATATTCGTCAAGTCATTATCAATACAAACTACCGCAATTACCCAGTCGTTGATCATGGGAAACTAGTGGGCATGATTAATCGGGATCGACTGATCGTACCGCAAAAAGAGAGAGTTATTCTCGTCGATCATAACGAAAAGTCGCAGGCTGTCGAAGGTATTGAAGAAGCGCATATCATTGAAATTATTGACCATCATCGATTAGGTGGCTTGGAAACCAGCGAGCCGATTTACATACGCCACGAACCGGTGGGCAGCACGTCAACTATTGTCGCCAGTATGCATTGGCGGCGGGGTATTGAGATTCCGCCGCCAATTGCTGGGCTTCTGTTATCAGCAATTGTCTCAGATACCTTCTTGTTCCGATCTCCCACTGCGACAGCGCAGGATAAGGAAGTTGCTGAGAAATTAGCGAAAATCGCTGGTCTTTCGCTAGAAGCGTATGGTATGGAAGTGTTGCGGGCGGGATCGCAAATGGATTCACTGTTGCCAATTGAAATTGTGCAAAATGATCTTAAGGAGTTCCAAATCGGCGAGTTCCGAGTATCGATTAGCCAATTTTCCGCACTCGATCCAGCGGCTGTGCTAAAGCGCCGCAATGAGATTCAAACCGCGTTGGAAGACGAAAGAAGACGCGAAGGTTATGACATCTCAGTTTTGATGGTCACAGATATCATGCATGAAGCATCTAATCTGATATTCGCAGGCCAGCCGGCTGCTCTGATCGCAGCAGCGTTTGGTCAGCCTGATGCCAATGGAGTTGTCCATCTGCCTGGAGTCATGTCCCGCAAGAAACAGGTGGTGCCGCCGTTGGTCGAAGCAGCCCGCGAGTTATAAAAAAGCAAACAGACAGCCTTGACACGAATTCGTGTCAAGGCTGTCTGTTTGCTTGTGCTTGTGGTTACATTCCCTGGTTATTCGTCTTGGTATTTTAGCATAAATCTCCAAAAGGCTTCAATTCCAGCCGGTAACAGCGGCTTTGCAGCCAGCGCATAAAAGGTGCGAGTCAAATTAATGTCCGGCAGCAACAGACGGCGCAGTCTTCCAGCCTGCAAGTCGCTTTCAACGGCCCGCCTTGATAAAAAGCTGATGCCGGTTTTTCGCAGAATCAGCTCTTTACAGGCTTCATTGCCGCCTGCCTCGACAGAAATATTCAGAGAATCCCAGCTTATGCCGTGAGCACTAAGGGACTCAGCGACCGTTTTTCTGCTGCCTGAGGACGGCTCTCTCACAATAAGCGGTAACTTCAATAAATCCTGAGCAGACAAATGAACATCTGACGGCAATGGATAATCCGGGTGCGCAACTAGTATCAGTTCATCGTGAAAGATTGGCAGAGCCGAAAACGAACTCGGCGGAAAGCCGATAATAGCAATCGGCAATTCGCCGTTTTCGAACTGACGCAATATGCCGCTGCTGTCGCCGGCAGTTAAAGAAACCGTCATATTTGGCTTGGCTTGAAGAAAGTCACCGATTATTTGAGGCAGAATATAGTGGGCAGGTATCGAGCTGGCGCCGATCTTTAAGTGCCCTGATATTCCCGCTACCAAATTACGCATTTCATTCTCGCTTTTTTCAGCGAGTGCTTGCATGCTAACGGTGGATTCGTAAAGACTCTGTCCGTAAATAGTGGCTGAAACGCCCTTGGCGGTTCTGGTAAACAGAGGACAGCCAAACCGTTTTTCTAAATTATCAATATGAAAGGAGATTGTTGGCTGAGTGAGAGCAAGGCGCTTGGCGGCGCCGGAAAAACTACCCTCATCCACTACCGTCCAAAATACGGAGAGTGACTGCAGATATGACACGTTGACCACCTCACGGAAACTATTCGCCGGAGTCCGATTTTCTCCTCTTACGGAAGGAGAGCTAGGGAAAATATAGAAATAATATGCTGGAGATATAAATATAATCTTAAACAGGGGTGCGGAAAAATCAAGGAGGGGTCATTTTGTCGAGTATCTGTTGGATTCTACTCACCGGTTTAGTCTTCGGCCTCGGTGCGGTACTGCTCGTTAAATTTGGCAATCCTGGTAACTACGGATATTGTGCGGCTTGCCAGTTGCGTGATATTGCCGGTGCCCTCGGCATTCATCAAGTCGCAACCTTACAATACGCGCGACCGGAGATTATGGGCTGGATTATCGGCGCATTTTCCCTAGCAACGGTGCGTGGCGAATTCCGGCCGCGCGGCGGCTCAAATCCCATTATTCGCTTCTTGCTTGGCATGATGATGATGTTAGGCGCTTTAGTGTTTCTAGGCTGCCCGCTGCGCGCGCTTCTTCGCCTGTCAGCAGGAGATCTCAATGGTATAACAGCACTATTTGGCTTTGCCGGCGGCATTGGCGCAGGCATTTGGTTCTTGCAATCAGGCTATAATCTCGGACGCTCCCGCGTCCATGATAACTCAGTACGCTACTTAGGCTATTTGCCGGTCATTGGGGCGATTGTTCTATTGATTGGTGTAGCTATGCAAGCGCCTTTCTTGCAATTCAGTCTCAAAGGGCCCGGTTCGCAGCATGCTCCCTGGTTGATCAGCCTCGTGGCAGGGTTAGCTGCTGGTGTGCTGGCGGCGAAAACTCGGATGTGTTTAAGTGGCGGTGTTCGCGATTACTTATTGGTTCGCGACACATATTTGCTGAAAATTTATGGTGTTATGTTTGTCGCCGCTCTGGCGGCTAATGTCTACTTTGGGCTCTTTAAAATCGGTTTTTCCAATCAGCCTTTGGCCCATAGCATGCATATCTGGAATTTTCTTGGTTTATTTTTGGTTGGGCTAGCGGCTACTCTGGCTGGCGGCTGTCCGTTACGTCAACTGATTCTCTCAGCTGAGGGCAATACAGATGCTTTGGTTTGTGTACTCGGCATGCTGGCAGGTGCTGGCTTGGCGCACGGACTTAATCTGGCAGGCAGCGGGGCAGGGGTAGGAGCTGCCGGACAGATTGCAGTACTTGTCGGTATTGGCCTTACCGCCGCCATCGGTTTCTTGTTTCGTGAAAAGATGGTGGCACTTAAGGAGGCTATCTAGTGATGGAAAATACGTTAGATTTGCGTGGCTTGAGTTGTCCAATACCCCTAATAAAAACGAAACAAGCGATGGAAAAAGCTGATTGTGTGCAGGTAATTCTTGATGAAACTACGCCAAAAGAAAATATTTTAAAATACGCGCGTTCGCAAAGCTTCCAGACCGAGTGCGAGGAAGTCGCCGGCGAATACCGCATTACCATTCGTAAGGTGTAGGCGAGTGGAAATACATGTGATCACTTTCCAATCGGTAGCTCAGGCATTTCGTGCGGAAAAGATTCTTAAAAATCAGGACATCGCTGTCAAGCTAATCCCCATACCCCGCAGCCTTTCGGGCTGTTGCGAGGGCCTTGCCGCAAAAATCGCCGAGCCTGACATTACAGCGGCGGTGGAGGCTTTATCCAAGTCTGGGGTAGAGATGATCCAAAGAGGTGTTCGCGTTAGGGCGGATTGAAACATGAAGCAGGAGTCGGAATGGCTCCTGCTTTTTCTTAACCCTCCGCATACTCTGCGTACTCTGCGGTTAAGTGTCCCTCTCTCCTTAAGGCCCGCCGCCATTTCGCTTATAGCAGGAAAATTTATCTAGTTTGTCCAATACAGCACAGAGCAGCAAAATCTCGCTGCGGATACTTTACTAGGTTGGTGGAATATACTAAGCGTACAATAACGATACAGGAGATGAGGTTGCGATAATGAAACTGCAAAAGGGCGCCATCGTGAATGGCTTTACAGTGACAGACAAACGTTCAGTGCGGGAGGTAAACTCTGAGGCATGGTCGTTTGAACATAAAAAGAGTGGCGCTAAAGTAATTTATCTGGCAAATGATGATGACAATAGAGTTTTTTCGATTAGCTTTCGAACTCCGCCGGCAGATAGCACTGGTTTGCCGCATATCTTGGAGCATTCTGTGCTTTGCGGATCAAGAAAATTCCCCAGCAAAGAGCCATTTGTCGAGCTTGTCAAAGGGTCGTTGAATACCTTTCTCAACGCAATGACTTTTCCCGATAAAACCATGTACCCAGTCGCCAGCAAAAACCCAAAAGATTTTCGAAACTTAATGGATGTGTATCTTGACGCCGTTTTTCATCCTAACTTGTATAATCAGACAGAGATTTTGATGCAAGAAGGCTGGCATTATGAACTGGAATCAAAAGACAAGGAAATTACTTATAAAGGTGTCGTCTATAATGAAATGAAGGGGGCGCTTTCTTCTCCTGACGCGCTTTTGCAGCGCAGAGTGAGGGCGGTATTGTTTCCTGACACAGCCTATGGATTTGAATCAGGCGGCGACCCCGAAGATATCCCTCAGTTGACGCAGGAGCAGTTTGTTGCCTTCCATGAGCGCTATTATCATCCGTCAAACAGCTACATTTTTCTCTACGGCGATTTGGATATTGTTGATACACTGGAATTTATCGACAGTTATCTTGCTGAATATGACGAAGTTGACTGTAACTCGGCAATTCAACACCAAAAGCCTTTTACGCGAACGGTGGAGAAAGAATTAGAGTATCCTGTTTCATCAACAGAAAAACTAGAAGATAAAACGTTTTACAGCCTTTGCTTTGTTGCTGGTGATGCTACTGATCCAGAGCAGTATCTTGGCTTGCAGATTTTGGAGCACTTACTGCTGGAGACTCCGGCTGCTCCGCTAAAACAAGCATTGATTGATGCCGAGGTATGCAAAGATGCGTCTGGAATTCTTGTAGAGAGCATTTTGCAACCGATGATCGGAGTTCGAATCAGCGGCTCAAATCCTGACCAGAAGGATCGCTTTGTCAAAACGGTATATCAAACACTCGAAAAGCTAGTGCGTGAGGGTATTGACAAAAAATTGATTGAGTCATCGATTAATGTTTTTGAGTTTCAACTTCGGGAAGCGAATTATGAGGGAATGCCTAAAGGCCTGGTTTATAATATGAGAGTGATGGACAGCTGGTTATATGATGGTGATCCGCTGGTACATTTAGCCTATGAACCGGTCTTGACCAAAATGAAAACAGCGCTCACTGGTCGCTATTTTGAAAATCTCATCGAGCGTCTGCTGATGGAGAATACTCATCGTGCCTTGGTTATGCTAAAACCACGCCAGGGGTTAGAGGAAGCAAAGTCTGCCAAATTGCGTCAAGAACTGGCCGAATTCAAATCTGGTCTTTCTGAGACAGAACTTAACAAGCTGGTTCGCCGCACAAAAGAGCTGAGACAACGCCAGCAGACGCCTGATTCACCGGAGACATTAGCAAAGATACCTCTGCTGGCAATTGAGGATATCGCGCCCAAGGTAGAGTCTTTGCCATTACAGGAAAAGCGCGAGAACGGCGCTCAGATCCTGTTCCATCCGCAGTTTACGAATCGAATTGCTTATGTTAACCTCTATTTTAGCGTTAGTGCTGTACCTCAAGAACTGCTACCCTATTTGTTTTTGCTGGCCCGTATACTGGGCAAGGTGAGCGCTGGTCAGCTTAGCTACAGTGAATTGTCAAACGAGATTAACATTCATACCGGTGGTATCCAGTTTGATGTGTCTGCATTCTCCTTAAGCAATACAGATGAGCAATTTTCGCCGAAGCTGTTGGTTGAGGCCAAAGCTTTGGTAGAAAAACTGCCTCAGATGTTTGAACTAGTGAGTAAAATCATCAACAAGAGCTGTTATGATGATGAGAAACGGTTAAAAGAAGTGATTCAGGAGACCACAGCTACTTGGGAAAACAGTATAACAGGCTATGGCCAGGCCTTTGTCAGCAATCGCGTGTTGGGCTATTTCTCGCCTGTCGCGCGCTACACAGAGTATGGCATGTTAGACTTTTATCACTTTGTTGCAGACTTGGAGAAAAACTTTCAGTCGAAGGCAAAGGAAATCTCAGCTAAACTTCGGGAAGTAGCTGAGTTGGTATTTGCAAAAAATAATCTATTAGCAAGCATAGCGCTTGAAGAAGAGAGTTACCCCGCCTTTCAGGCTGCTTTTCCGCAGTTCTATGCTGATCTGCCTAGAAGGGACGATAAGCCAGTCAAGTATCAATTCACGCTTTCTCGTGACAATGAAGGGCTTATTACCTCCGGCAAAGTGCAGATGGTCGCGAAAGCTGCCAACTATCGGCGATTGGGCTTTAGTTATCATGGCAGCATGAAGGTTCTTGAAACAATCCTTCGTTACGACTACCTGTGGAGCCAGGTTAGAGTCAAGGGCGGCGCATATGGGGGTTCAGCGAAGTTTGAACGCAATGGTAATCTGGTGTTTTTCTCTTATCGTGATCCCAACCTTAAAGAGACATTAGCTGTTTATGACGAAATGGCGGAGTTCTTAAAACGCTATGACGCTGGCGAGCGGGAAATGATTAAATATATCATTGGTACAATCGGACGACTCGACATACCACTAACGCCATCGATGAAAGCGCAGCGTGCAGCGGAACAGTATATTCGCGGCCTAGCCCAGGCTGACCGACAAAAAGAACGTGACGAAATCCTTCAGGTTAAGTTGGATGATATCCGCAAACTGGCGAAACTAGTAGACGCGGCAATGAAAGAAAATTATCTCTGCGTTTTAGGCAACGAGGAAAAGATCAAGCAAAATAAAACAGTATTTGGTAAGTTAGTTCAGGTATTTGAGTAGTAACCCGCGCCACGGTCGTGGTGCGCGACCGTGGTATTTCAAAGTACTATGAACACAAGCGGCACAAGCGATACACTAGCGACACAAAACGTATGTCCATAGTGGCGCTAGTGCCGTCTCGTGGTACTTGTGTTCCGTCCCTTGCGCAAATCCTTCCCAATACCACACAGTTTATGCTTGCTTTATACGTAAAAAGGCCTCCCCTGCGGGAGGCCTTTCTACTGGCAAGTTACGGATTCACTTTTTCTTTGAAGGTTTGTTTGCCATCTTTCATTTCGATGATAACCGCACTCTTGACAGCGTCATGCGTTGCATTCAGGCTGATTTTACCCGATACAGCGTCATAGTCCTTCGTTTTAGCCAATTCATCTTTAATCTTGACAGGGTCAGCGCTGTTGGCGCGTTCCATGGCTTTGATAACCATCATGGTTGCGTCATATGCAAGGGCTGCGAAAGCATCCGGAGTCTGATTGTATTCTTTTTTGTAGTTCTCAACAAAGGTTTTAACTGCAGGGCTGCTGTCATCAGGAGTATAGTGGTTGCTGAAGAACGAGTTGTTTAACGCTTGGGCACCGGCAATCTCAGGCAGTTTTGCCGAGTCCCAGCCGTCGCCGCCCAGAACCGGAACGTTGAGGCCGAGTTCGCGGGCTTGTTTAATCAACATGCCGACTTCTTGGTAGTAGCCAGGAGCGAAGATAACGTCAGGGTTTTTCGATTTCATTTTCGTCAGAGTGGCCTTAAAGTCGGTATCTTTTTGCAAATAGGCTTCTTCAGAGACGATCGTGCCGCCATTCTTGGTGAACGTTTCTTTGAAGAACTGACCAAGACCTTTGGCATAGTCGCTGGAGTTATCGATGTAAAGAGCAGCTGTTTTTGCTTTCAGTGATTTGCTGGCAAAGTTAGCCATTACAGAACCTTGGAAGGGATCAATAAAGGCTGCGCGGAAGACGAAATCGCGGACTTTACCAGTAGCAGGATCGACAGTGACTTTCGGATTGGAGGCTGTTGGGCTGATGGCAGGGACTTTGCTATCTTGCAGAACCTGTGCACCGGCGATTACGCTTGAAGAAGCAATCGGGGCAATGATAGCGACAACTTTATCTTGGCTGATCAGTTTTTGCATAGCATTGGCAGATTCGGCAGCCTCGCTTTTATTGTCAGCGACAGTCAAGGTGAGTTGCTTGCCGATGACGCCACCTTTGGCATTTACTTCTTTAATGGCAAGTTTCGCGCCATTGCTGGCTGATGAGCCGAAAGTAGCATTGGTACCAGTCATCTCCAGATTAGCGCCTAGTTTAATGACGTCAGCTGGTTTGGAGCCACCGCCGCCGCAACCCGCTAGTGCAAAAACGGCGACAATCAATAAAATACTGAGAATCTGATTCGACTTGTTTGACAAAATACACGCCTCCCATTTTTCCGTCTCTCCTGTCTGACAGGTGTCCGCTCAGAAGAAAACTTTGTAGCAGTACAGTGAATATTATAGGGCTGTACAAGAAAAATGTCTACAAGAAATGAGCGCTCGGAACAGACAAATTGCAAGGATTGGATCAGAATTCTTTCGATTTCATTCGTTTCAGCTTGCTTGAGCAAATAAGTGAATAAATAGCATGACGCAATGTTTTTTTGGGAAGGACAGAAAATGTTTTTTGGGTTCTCTTTACCACTCGTTGAACTCTATGGAACGGTAATTCGCTTCCTGAAAGAATGCCGCAGCGGTTTTCTTATTTATATTGTAAAAAGAGCCCAGCTTGCTGCTGGACTCAGTAAGGATAAACAGAAGCTTAGGCTTGGGCTTAAATTTGCTATTAATTCACTTTGCTGGTTTCCGTTTGGCTAGCAACATCCGCCCGCCGGTGAATATGACAAAGATACCAAAGATTCGCTTCAGTTCAGTTGCGGGTATGTATTGCACGAAATTTGCACTGATCAGAGCGCCGCAGATGGCGCCGGCTGCGAGATAGGCGGCTATACGATAATCAACTAGTTTATCTTGGTGCAGGTGGTAAATGGCAACTAATGAAGTCGGAATGATCACCAGCATCGAGATTCCTTGCGCCATGTGCTGGCCGATGCCGAGAATAAAGACCATGAGCGGCACCATGACGACTCCGCCGCCGATACCCAACAGTCCGCTCATCACCCCGACGATCAGGCCAATACCCACTGTTAACAATACTGTAATCATGAGATTATCATCCTTAATCCGACCAGAATTAACATAAATGCAAATAAACGCTTAAGTTGGTCGGCTGGCAAGCGTTTCATCAATTTGGCGCCGATGCTTGCGCCGACAACACTGCCGGCAATTAGTTGCAAAGCAGTCAGGTAATCTACACTGCCATGTAAACTATAAATTAGACTACTCACGATTGCTGTGGGAATGACTACCGCCAGGGAAATACCCTGCGCCAGATGCTGGGCGATACCAAATACACCCACTAATAGCGGGACGAGAAAGACGCCTCCGCCCACTCCAAGCAATCCGCTGAGAATGCCAATCCCAAAGCCGGTTCCTACCATTTTTGCAGCCTGTGGCAAATCATCATCTCCCTTCTGGCATAATTATACCATATGTGTTTAGTGAGGACAGAGGAAAACTGCTTGCCGGGGTGGAATTGTGGTTAGTGGCCATTTCGACGGGTGGACGAATGTTTGGAGGAATTTCTTATGGAATCAATCGCTACCGAAACTATCCTAATGCTGTTAACGGCAGGCTTTGTTGCCGCGTTTATCGACTCTACCGTTGGTGGCGGCGGACTCATTTCGTTGCCTACGATGCTGTTAATCTTACCGCCAAATTTGGCGTTGGGAACCAATAAACTGGCAGGTACAATCTGTTCATTGACGAGTTCCTACTCTTTTTTTCGGTCAGGAAAAGTTACTATGGAACTTATCCGCTGGCTGTTCTGGCTTTCGCTTGCCGGTTCTATCGCCGGCGCCATGGTTGTGCAAATCATACCATCTCATTTCTTGCGTCCTTTGGTTGTCTGCATGTTAGTTATTGTCGCCATATATACGGTGTTCAAGAAAGAATGGGGCAGTGAATCTACCTATGCTGGATTAAATCGCAGGGTCATGACGATTGGAGCGCTAGTGGCTGCCAGTCTTGGCTTTTACGATGGATTTTTTGGGCCAGGAATGGGATCGTTTCTTATTTTTGCTTTTTTATTTCTTGGCTTTGATTTCGTGGAAGCCTCCGGCAATGCTAAGGCGCTAAATTTAGCTAGCAATATTGGCGCACTGGGCACTTTCCTGATTATGGATTCCGTTGTTTACATTTATGGCTTGATCATGGGGGTCGGCATGCTGATCGGCGCAGTCGTTGGTTCTCAGGTCGCCATTCGCAAAGGGACGACTTATGTCAGACCGTTGTTTTTAACAGTAACGTCATTTATGATAGGCAAACAGATTTGGGATTTATTACGATAAATGCAGACTTGCTTCAGGTGGAGTCTTAACTCCATTTGAAGCTTAGTCGAATTTAGACTGAGGCTCGAAATCTTCGATTTCGTTAAGCCGAAGGCTCCCTTTAGTGGGGACTGAGGCTCGAAATCTTCGATTTCGCTAAGCGAAGGCTCCCTTTAGGGGAATCGAGCTACAGCCTGTTATCCCGGACCTAAGAGGGCGGGGTCTTACAGGCTGTGCGAAGGAGAAAGGGTGATGTAGATGATAAAAGCAGTTTTATTTGATCTGGATGGTACGCTGTTGCCGTTTGACCATGAGTTATTCTTACGGGAATATACGACGTTAATTGGCGGCCACGTCGCTCACCTTGTCAATCCCAGGCAGTTCGTCACTCAGCTTTTGGCCTCAACTGCTGTCATGGTGGCTAACAATAATCCTTCTAGAACTAACCAGACCGTATTTTCCGCAGATTTTTATGCCAAAGTAGGCGTGGATGCATCAACGTTAGAGCTAATCCTTGAAGACTTTTATGTCAGTAAATTTCCCCAGCTTTCAAAGATTGTGCGCCCCAGTGCTGCGGCTAGACGCGCCGTACAAGCTGTTCTTGATCGGGGCTTACAAACGGCTGTAGCAACAAATCCAATCTTTCCTCAGATAGCGGTTGAAGAGCGTTTGCGTTGGGCCGGGGTCTACGATCTACCGTTTGTCCATATCACCTCTTATGAAAAATCACATTTTTGCAAGCCGAATCCAGCGTATTATCTCGAAGTAGCGGCTGCGATTGGGCGGGAGCCTGAGGAATGCCTGATGGTGGGCAATGATGTTGAAGAAGATTTGATTGCGGCTGAAGTAGGCATGAAAACTTACCTAGTCACTGATTGTCTGATCAATGCGAAAAGGTTGACTCGCAGCGCAGATGCGCAAGGGACACTCGATGAACTCGCTGCCTGGCTGCAAGAGGAATCAGCCTTTGCACACTAATTAAGGAGATCAGGCGATGACTGTACAATCCAAGCGTAGCGCCAGAACAGCGGCATCGGCCTATGAGCAAAGTCTCGATGTAAAAACGCGAAAAGCTGGCGGTGTTTACTACACTCCGCCCGATATCATTAGCTATATCCTTAGCCATACGGTTGAACAAGCCGATGTGACAACTAATCCTTTCGTGCGGGTGCTTGATCCCGCTTGCGGTAGTGGTCTTTTTTTATTGGCTGCCTATGATGTGTTACTACGCAAGTTCAGGGAAAATATAGGTTTTCTTCGACGCAAATATGCAGCAGATGAATATGTAATGAAAATCGATGGGAAAAGCATCGTCGCGACCGGCGAAGACTATTGGCGCGAAGAGAACCTGCACCAGCATCTGGTTAGGTTTTGTTTGTTCGGGGCTGACAGTGACGCTGCGGCGTTGGCGCTCGCCGCAGACAGCTTGGCAGCAAAATCCTTGGGGGAAAATATGGTAGCCAATCTCATGCTCTGCGACAGTCTGACCAAATGGGAACAGGAAGAAGGCTTATTTGCAAACTCTGAGGCGATAAGTGAGCTGACAACCTTTTGGGCTACATCCTTTGACTACATTATCGGCAATCCGCCATATATACCGGTGACCCGTATGAACTCCAGTCAGAAGGCCTATTACCGGGCTAACTATCAGTGTGCCGAGGGCAGACTCAATACATTTGCATTATTTGTGGAGCGGGCAATTGAAAAAGCGTCAGGTAAGATTGGTCTGATTGTGCCTAGTCGACTGTTGCTGAACACACAGTATGGCGCCATTAGACGTCATATTCTCAGTCAGACGACACTTGAGCTTGTACACGAAGCGAAGGAAGGCATATTTGAGGATGTTGTTGTCGACACGGTGGTCTTGATCATGGCAAAAGGTTGCCCACGCGACGCAGCCGGACAAGTCGTCATCGAACGCCAGCAACAAGGATTGACAATTGCTGAGACTTTGGATGCTAACGCATTGTTGGCAGCGTCAAATAGCTTTATTTCGTTTGCCGCTGGCCGCACAGAGACGTTAGCGGTTGCTGCGCTTGAGCGACTTTCCGTCCCGTTAGGCGATATTGCTGATATTCGGGACGGAATCATTCAGGGGGCAGTCGGCGCTGAGCTTTTTCTCGGCGATCAGCTCCAGTCAGATTCGCGCTGCAAGCCGGTTCTATTCGGTCATATGATTGAGCCTTATTTTTGCCACCGTCAGAATGAATATATCTGGTATGATCCGACCGCATTAACTGAACTGGAAAATTCCCGGACACAGGGGCGAGGTCGTGGGCTTCGACTGCGGTCGGCAGCCGTTTTTCAACGTCCCAAAATACTTTCACGGCAAACAGCAGATCATATCATCGCAGCGATGGATGATCAGGGTTATTATTATATGAATACTTTGCACGGAACCGCGATCACTGATTCCTCATTCGATCCCTGGTATGTACTAGCTGTGATGAACTCAGCGCTGATTCGCTGCTGGTACGCATGGCGATTCGCCGAGACGGGTCGCAGTTTTGCCCAGGTAAAAATAGCTAATCTGAAAACCTTGCCTGTTTTACTGCTGGAACCAGAGCAGAGACAAAAAATTGCCCTATTAGCCCGGCAAGTCGCTTCCGCCCGGAAGCAGGGCCAAGATTATCGATTCCTACTGCCAGAAATTGATGATATACTATATAGCTATAGTAGTCTGGACAAACAGACTGTTCAAATTATGCAAGAATTTATCAACAAGATCAGCGCACAAACGGTGCGGCGTCGAACACGGAGGGAAAACAATGTCAACACCATCGATTGAATATATCCTGAATTCCTTGAACCCGACACAACGGGAAGCCGCCATGTGCACAGAAGGGCCGCTGTTGGTTGTCGCTGGGGCCGGCTCAGGCAAGACGCGGGTGTTAACCTGCCGGATTGCCTATCTGATGAGCAAAGGCGTGGCGCCGTACCGCATTCTATCGATCACATTTACTAACAAGGCTGCTGCTGAAATGCGTGAACGCGTGGAAAGTATGGTTGGCCATGCGGCTAAAGATGTGTGGCTCAGCACTTTTCATGCATTTTGCGCCCGGTTTTTGCGGATGGAGATCGACCAGTTGGGTGGCTACAATAGCCATTTTACGATTTATGACTCAGGCGATAGTCTGGCATTAATCAAAACCTGTCTCAAAGAACTGAATCTTGACGACAAAACCTACCAGCCGTATAGTGTCCAAGCCAGCATCTCCAACGCCAAGAACGCGCTGATTGACGCGAAGGAGTTCAGCCGCCAGGCAGATACGTTCCATGCGCGCAAACTGGCGGAGGTGTACTCGTTGTATGTGCAAAAACTGCGCAATAATAACGCACTGGATTTTGATGATTTGCTATTAATCTCGGTTCGTTTGCTGCAAAATAACGATGAAGTCCGCGCCAAGTACCAGGAGAAATTTCAATATGTCTTAGTTGACGAATATCAGGATACCAACCGTCCACAGTACCTTTTGGCTAAAATCCTGTCAGAGAAACACCGCAATTTATGTGTTGTAGGCGACGCGGATCAAAGCATCTATGCTTGGCGTGGAGCTGATATCCGCAACATCCTGGACTTTGAATCCGATTATCCGGATGCGAAAATCGTCAAACTCGAGCAAAACTACCGTTCAACTCAAACTATCCTCGATGCGGCCAATGCGGTCATTGAACGCAACACCACCCGCAAGCCCAAATCACTTTGGACAGAAAATCCCGAAGGCGAGCGGATTGCTTATTACAACGCGCGGGACGAGCGGGATGAGGCTACTCATATAGCCAATACCATCAATCACCTAAATACCGTATGGCGGGTACCGTATCGCGAAATGGCTGTCCTGTATCGGACCAATGCCCAGTCGCGAGCCATCGAGGAAGCGTTCATGCAGTTTGCCCTGCCTTATGTCATGGTTGGTGGACTGAAATTCTATGAACGCAAGGAAATCAAAGACATTATTGCCTATTTGCGTGTGATCAATAACCCGACCGATACGGTCAGTCTGCAGCGCATTATCAATGTGCCCAAACGCGGCATTGGCGATACGACAGTCAGACGCTTGAACGACTATGCGGCAGCCCATCAGCTGAGCTTATTTGACGTTATTTCCAACCCTGACCTCGTCCCAGACCTTACTGCTCGGGCGAAGACTCAGTTGGAGAACTTGGCCGAATTCATCTTTCTCAAAATGGGCAAAGCTGCTTCTATGCCGGTGGCTGATTTGCTGAATGGAGTCATCACCGATTCCGGCTACCTGGCTGAATTGGAACAGGAGCAAGACCCGCAAGCCGATGCCCGTATCGAAAATTTGAAGGAATTACTAAGTGTGGCCAAGAAATTCGCCACAGCTGATGTGGAAGATACCTTAGATAACTTCCTTAGCACAGTGGCGCTGGTATCAGATATCGATACTGCTGATACATCAGGTGAGTCAATTACGTTAATGACTCTGCACTCAGCTAAAGGTCTCGAGTATCCGCATGTTTTCATGGCTGGTATGGAAGAGGGTTTATTCCCGCACTCCCGCACCTTGATGAACGAGGTTGAAATTGAAGAAGAACGCAGGCTTTGCTATGTGGGTATCACGCGGGCGCAACGTCGGTTGTATATTTCAAATGCTAGACAGAGAATGATATTTGGCAATACTGTTATGTACCCGCCTTCGCGTTTTTTGCAGGAAATCCCTCGCGCATTGCTGGAGGATGTTAATCAACGGAAAACAGCCGCCAGGCCGCAGGTGAACAGCGGAACTTGCCGCCCGCTGACAATGACGTCAGCGCCGACTCGCCCTGCACCAGTGATCGCATCCGCCCCTTCGGTAGCGCGCACGACGACCACAGCTGCGACCGGAGGCCGGACAGACTGGCGCGCTGGTGACAAGGCCATGCACCCCAAGTGGGGAGTGGGTACTGTAGTTGCGACAAAGGGAAGCGGCGAAACGCTGGAAATCCAGATCGCTTTTCCAGGTTCAGGAATACGTAACCTAATGGCAGTGATGGCACCAATTCAAAAAGTGTAACAGAGGCTGTTACAAAACGCCCATCTGCGTTGTTAGCCCTGCGGGAGCGCGCTTGCCGTACCCTGCGAACGTACTGATGCTATTAAGTTCTAGTTCTACAGGTCGCAAATCAGTCTCATAGGTAACAAAGCCTGCGCGCGCTTCCTCGGGCTGCCTAGTGATACTATCCAACCCAACGCTTCATATTGATAACCTATCTCATAGGTGACAACATCTGGACATTTTCTAACAGCCTCCAGTAAGTATCTCCGATAAGGGAGTGACATGATGGCAGACCAACAAAATCCGATTCAGCAGGCCGAAGAACTGCGGCAGCTGATGGATACACGTAGCCGTATTAAAGAGCTAAAAGAAAAGATCGAATACCATAATAAGAAGTATTACGAAGAAGACGCGCCAGAAATCAGCGACTTTGAATACGACATGATGCTTCGTGAACTCGAGAATCTTGAACGTGATAATCCTGAGCTAGTGACGCCAGAATCGCCTACAAAACGAGTTGGCGGGCGGGCTAAACGCGAAGTTGGCAAGCAAGTTGCTCATGACATACCCATGCTTTCCCTTGATGACAAGTTTTCAAGAGAAGAAGTAGCAGATTTTATCAAAAAAATGCAGAAAGAACTTGATAGTCCAGTATTCATTGTGGAACACAAGATTGATGGCCTTTCTGTTGCACTACGGTACAAGGATGGAAAGTTTGTACAAGGTATGACCCGTGGCGACGGGATTAGTTATGGCGAAGATATAACTGAAAACCTCAGGATGATAGATACTGTACCCCGAAAAATTCCGGAAAAACTGCCTTACCTTGAAGTGCGCGGCGAAGTTTATATGGATAATGATGCATTCGAGGCTGTAAATGAGCGACAAGAAGAACTAGAGGGTAAAATATTTGCTAATCCGAGAAATTGTGCAGCTGGCACTATGCGCCAACTAGACCCAGATGTTGTCGCTGAAAGAAATTTGTCGATTTTTGTTTTTAATCTCCAGACGGTTGAAGGAAAGACCTTTTCGTCTCACGCCGAAACACTTGACTGGTTGTCTAAGCAAGGATTTACAGCGCCACAATACGTTAAATGTACCACAGAGGAAGAAGTCTGGGACGCTATTTGTTTAATAGGTGAAACTCGCGGAGAGTTACCATTTGGTATAGATGGTGCGGTCGTTAAAGTAGACAACCTAGCAGATCGACAGAAATTGGGTGCCACTTCAAAAGTACCTAGGTGGGCAGTTGCGTACAAATATCCTCCAGAAGAAAAACAGACTAAGGTGTTGAATATTGAAGTCAATGTTGGCCGAACCGGAAGACTAACTCCGTTGGCTATTTTACATCCCGTCAGATTGGCAGGCACGACTGTATCACGCGCATCTTTGCACAACCAAGATCAGATTAACCGTCTAGATATACGTATTGGAGATACTGTCATCGTGCGTAAAGCAGCGGAAATCATTCCGGAAATTGTCAGTGTAGTAAAAGAACAACGGCCAGATGGAACTGAACCGTTCAAAATTCCAGATAAGTGTCCAGTTTGTGGAGCACCTGCTTTTAGAGGTGAAGATGGAGCTGATATCCGTTGTAGCGGGATCAACTGTCCAGCCCAACTTGCGCGACTTATTATTCATTTTGCTTCACGCGGAGCAATGGATATAGATGGCCTCGGTCCGGCTGCTGTCCATTCACTTATGGACAAGGGATATATAAAGGATATTGCAGATATATTTTATCTTAAAGATTATCGTGAGGATTTTCTTGCAAATGGCATTATTCCACGCCCGCGGAAGGAAATTGCACTTCGGAAGGATGGGCGGCCTCGAAAACAGAAGCAACCTGATTACACTGATAGCACCAATAATCTTCTTAATGCCATAGAGAGAGCAAAAGAGCAGAGCCTTGAGCGTCTCATAAATGGGTTCGGTATACCTAATATAGGTAAACATACCGGGCATATTTTGGAGGAAAACTTTCCTGACATATATGCTATTGCAAAGATTAGCTATGATAAATATAAACAACTGAAAGATACCGAGAAACAACTAAAGAAAGAACGCAATAAAATCGAAAGGAATCTGAAGCTTTCTGCGGAACCAGAGGATTCAGAGATGCTTAGCGATGTGGAAAAACAGCTAAGTGATGTCGAAAAGGAACTAAAGGAAAACGGAGACATCAAAGGGATTGGAGAAGTAAGTATTAAAGCTATTTCAGACTTTTTTGCTCAACCCCAAACCCATACTATACTTGAGCGACTTGAAAAAGCCGGCGTTAATATGAAATCAAGAATATCAAATAAAGCGATTGATAACCGGTTTGAAGGTGCAACATTTGTTCTTACAGGGACATTGCCGACAATGAGTCGGGAAGAAGCATCTCAACTAATTCAAGCACACGGTGGGCGAGTTACTGGTAGCGTATCAAAGAAGACGACCTATTTACTCGCAGGCGAGGGTGCCGGAGACAAGTTGAATAAGGCTGAGGCGCTTGGAGTTAAAGTTCTTACAGAAGCGGATCTGGCTATGATCAGATAAAGCAGACTTAGCTTCAGGTGGGGTTTTACCCCATCTGAAGGTTAGTCGCCCTTATCCAGGGACTTAGCCGCTCTTAACCCCCACTTGTAGAAGTGGGCGTCTTAGAGCGGGTTAGTCATCGGATAAAGTGGACTCTAAGAGCTGGCCGGGCTGAAGAAAGCTCGGCCTGTAGCTTTTGGATTTTATAGACAAATGTGGTATAATTAGCTTTATATTGACGAAATGCAATATCAGAGAGGTGAACCAAATGCAGATTACACGCAAAGACGTGGAACAGGTCGCAATTTTGTCCAGGCTTGACATTGCTGAGGCTGATGTGCAGAAGTTTACTGGACAATTGAATGACATCTTGGGGTATATTGAAGTTTTGAACAAAGTGGATACTGAGGAGGTTGAGCCAACCGCTCACGTCCTGCAATTGAAGAATGTTATGCGCCCAGACACTTCTTGCCCGTCGCTTGAACGCGAATTAGCGCTGTCCAACGCGCCAGAGCAGGAAGACGGTTACTTTAAAGTTCCGAAGATTATAGAAGGATAGGAGGGACAGCAGTGGATTTATATCAATCAACAGCCCATGACTTGCACAAGAAGCTGTTGGCCCGTGAAGTGTCGGCAACAGATATTGTTAAAGATGTATTCTCTCGCATAGATTCTGTGGAATCTACGGTCAAGGCTTACATAACAGAAACACGTGAAAGTGCGCTGAATCAGGCTGCCGCTGTCGATGGAAAACTGGCTCGCGGTGAGTCGATAGCACCGCTGGCCGGAATTCCCGGTGCATTGAAAGACAATATTTGCGTAAAAGGAGCTAAAACTACCTGCGCTTCGAAAATGCTGGCTAATTTCGTGCCGCCGTATGATGCCACAGTGACTGCTAAACTGTTGTCAGCAGATGCCGTCATTGTCGGTAAGTCAAATTTGGACGAGTTCGCCATGGGCTCTTCTACCGAAAACTCAGCGTTCTTTGTTACTCGTAACCCTTGGGATACGAATACAGTACCAGGCGGGTCAAGTGGCGGCTCGGCCGCTGCCGTTGCCGCTGGCGAGGCCATCTGGGCGTTAGGTTCGGACACAGGTGGTTCGATCCGCCAACCTGCGGCGTATTGTGGTCTGGTCGGCCTGAAGCCAACCTATGGCTTGGTATCCCGTTATGGCCTAGTGGCTTATGCATCTTCGTTGGATCAGATTGGATCTATCACCCGTGATGTGACTGATTGCGCGTTAGTCATGAATGCTATTGCTGGCTATGACGCGAAGGATTCAACCTCGATCAATGCAGCGGTTCCCGATTACACAGCGGCGCTGGCCGGTGGCGTAAAAGGCTTGACCATTGGTTTGCCGCGTGAATATTTTGGCGCAGGCATGGATTCCGCAGTTCGGCAAGCCGTGGAGACTGCGGTCAAACAGCTAGAATCTGCTGGTGCCACAGTCAAGGAAGTATCGATGCCGAATACCGAGTACGCCCTTTCAACGTATTATTTGATCGCTACCGCTGAAGCCAGTTCTAACCTAGCTCGGTTTGATGGTGTAAGCTACGGTTTCCGGGGCGAGGGCAACGATATTGTCAGCATGTATAAGAATTCGCGTACACAAGGTTTTGGCGACGAGGTTCTTCGCCGCATCATGCTTGGAACCTATGCGCTAAGCTCGGGCTATTATGACGCTTATTATATGAAAGCGCTAAAAGTTCGCACTCTCATCAAACAGGACTTTGACCGGGCGTTTGCAGATGTCGATATACTGGCAACCCCAACAACACCGCGGACAGCGTTCCGTATCGGTGAAAAGGTCAATGATCCGTTCACCATGTATCTGGAAGATGTTTGCACCGTGCCGATCAATCTGGCTGGTGTGCCGGCGCTGTCGCTGCCATGCGGCTTTACGGGAGGGCTCCCCATCGGACTGCAACTGATTGGCCGTCCGCTAGGTGAGGAGACTCTGCTGCGGGCTGGCTATGCGTACGAACAAATGAATGACTTCCGGGGCAAGCTGGCTCCGTTGGGAGGTGTGGCTTAATGAATTGGGAAGTTGTCGTTGGACTTGAAGTCCACACCGAGTTGAAGACCGAATCTAAGATTTTCTGCGGTTGTAGTACCCGATTTGGCGCAGATCAGAACACCAATGTCTGCCCGGTGTGCCTGGGCCTGCCAGGTGTGCTGCCTGTGCTTAATGAGAAAGTCGTCGAATTCGCCATCCGTACTGGCTTGGCGCTTAATTGCAAAATATTGCCGTTTAGCAAATTTGACCGTAAAAATTACTATTACCCCGATTTGCCAAAAAACTTTCAGACTTCGCAATATGACCTTCCGATCGCAGTCGACGGCTATCTCGATATTGAAGTGAACGGCCAGACCCGACGCATCGGGATCACCCGCGTGCATATGGAAGAAGATGCGGGTAAGCTTGTCCACTCAGGGACGATTTCACGTTCTGAATATGCGCTAGTTGACTATAACCGGACCGGGGTTCCTCTGCTGGAGATCGTATCCGAGCCTGACCTGCGTTCACCAGAAGAAGCGAAAGCCTATCTAGAAAAAATGAAGACGATTCTTGAATACATCGATGTCTCTGACTGCAAGATGGAAGAGGGCAGCCTGCGCTGTGATGCCAACATCTCGCTACGGCCAGTTGGTGAAGAAAAGCTTGGCGTAAAAGCAGAGCTGAAAAATCTCAATTCCTTCCGCTCAGTGCAAAAGGGACTCGAATATGAAGTCATGCGACACACCGACGTTCTCGAAAGCGGTGGCCGCATCGTGCAAGAAACGCGGACCTGGGACGAAGCCAAAGGGATTACGCTATCGATGCGTAGTAAAGAGCAAGCTCACGATTACCGCTATTTTCCTGAGCCAGATCTGCCGCCGGTTGTGGTTGATCCAGAACGGGTGGAAGCAATCCGCCGCAGCTTGCCTGAATTGCCTGAGTCACGGCAAAAACGGTTGATGGCTGAACATGGACTTTCGTCATACGATGCAGAAGTCATTACCGCCAGCCGCGCCATGGCTGATTACTTTGACGCTACGGTCAAGCTAGGTGTGGATGCTAAACAAGCAGCCAACTGGCTAATGGGCGATGTGTCCAAACACCTAAATGCTGCAGGCCTGAGCATTGCTGAAAGCCCGGTTTCGCCTGAAAAACTGGCAGTTTTGCTAGGCATGCTAGACAAAGGTGCGATTTCTGGTAAAATCGCTAAAACGGTATTTGAAGATATGTGGGAGACAGGTAAAGACGCTGCTACCATTGTTGCTGAAAAAGGATTATCCCAGATCAGTAATGAAGGAGAAATTATCGCCATTGTCGATGCTGTTCTAGCTGCAAACCCGCAATCTGTCGCCGATTTCAAAGCAGGCAAAGAAAGAGCTATTGGTTTCCTTGTTGGTCAAATCATGAAGCAAACCAAAGGCCGTGCAAATCCAGATTTGGTCAATCGTCTGCTGAAAGAACGAATGGTATAAAATATGGATACATCAAAGAAAACCGCCTAATGAATAGGGCGGTTTTCTTTGATGTATCGAAACCAGTATTATCAAGGTATGAAACCACTTTTGAAAACACATAATCCAATTGGTATGGCGCTCGTTACTTCCATTCGACGATCATGCAAAAAAAGGAATTCTGCCCAAGCAAGCGGAAATATACTGTACGCAAGGAAAGGGAGTGGATCTTATGGCGGGAACGAAAGAGCTGCCACCCGAAAAGCTGCGTTATCATTGTGATTTGTGTCATTTCGATTTTGATACGACGGAAACAGTCCCTCCACTCGAAGTCATGATTGGTCAGGAGCGGGCGGTTAAAGCTGTCGAATTTGGTCTATTAGCCAAAAATCCAGGCTACAACATTTATGTTTCCGGGTTGGTTGGAACCGGCAAGATTACCTATGCCGAAGGGGCTGTCTGTCAAGCCGCGGCTAAAGAAGCGGCGCCAGATGACTGGTGCTATGTCAATAATTTTGAGAATCCTAGCCAGCCAATTGCCTTTTCATTGCCTGCAGGTTTAGGGTTTACTCTACGCAAAGATATTGAGGCATTGGTGGAAGAACTAAAAACAGATATTCCGAAAGTCTTTAGCGGCGATGATTACGAGCAAGCTAAAAACGCCATTCTCAGTAAATTGCAAGAACAGCGTGCGCAGACTCTCGAAGCTTTTAACCAAAGAGCCATTGAACTGGGGATAATGCCACAGTGGTCAACAACAGGTTTTGTTGGTATCCCGATGAGTGAGGGCAAGCCACTGACGCCAGATGAATTTCAAAAATTAGAGCAAGAAGAACGCGAAACGATTGAGAAAAAACTGTTAGCCGTCCATGAAAAAGCCTTGGAGTCTATTCGCTTTGTGCAAAATGTTGAGCGTCAGGCACGAGAAGAAATTAAAGAATTGGACGGAAAGATTGGTTTATTCGCGGTCGGTTATGTAATTGACGATCTGATCAATAAATATCATGAGCATGAAGCGGTGGTTGAATACTTGGAGTCTGTTAAGAAGGATGTGGTGAAAAACATCCATGACTTCAAGCCGGAGGCTGATGAAGATGTCAACCCGTTGCTGTTATTCCAGCGTGGCGCGAAAGAATCCGCCAAAGATAAATATAAAGTCAACCTGCTGGTTGACAACCGGGAGACCCGTGGGGCTCCAGTGATCATCGAAAGCAATCCGACCTACTACAATTTGGTCGGTCGAGTCGAATACGAGACTCGGATGGGTATGGTCAGCACTGATTTTTCGATGATCAAACCAGGCGCTTTGCATCGAGCAAATGGTGGTTACTTAATCCTGCATGCCCGTGATGTGCTGACTAATCTCGGTTCCTGGGATGGCCTGAAACGCGCCCTAAAAACAAAAAAACTTTTCTTGGAAAATCTGGGCGAACATTACGGCATGCTAGCCATGGCTTCACTAAAGCCAGCGGCGATTCCGATTCAGGTTAAAGTCATCCTGATTGGCAATCCCTACCTATATAATCTCTTATTTTCCTATGATGAAGATTTTCGCAAACTATTCAAGGTTTATGCCGACTTTGACGTGGAAATGGATAACAATCAACTCAATAACCAGAAGTTATCTGGCTTTATCAGTTCCACCGTTAAACGGGAAAACCTCAAACACTTTGACCGTTCGGCAGTTCGCGAAGTGCTTGTCTATTCGTCACGGCTAGCCGGTTCACAGAAAAAACTTACCACCCGCTTTAGTGAAGTAGTCGAACTGCTATGTGAAGCTGATGTTTGGGCAACCCTTGATCATAGCCAGTTGATTAGTGAACGGCATATCCAGCAGGCTATCACCGAAAAACGCTATCGCTCGAATAAATACGAAGAAAAGCTGCAGGAAATGTTCGCAGATGGGACCCTTTTGATCGATACAGACGGCGCCAAAGTCGGTCAGGTCAACGGATTAGCCGTGCTGTCAATCGGCGAGTATATGTTTGGCAAACCATCTCGTATTACCGCCAATACCTTTATCGGTAAAAGTGGTGTCGTCAACATCGAACGGGAAACGAAGAGTTCAGGTGCCAGCCATACCAAGGGAGTACTCATCCTCAGCGGCTATTTGGGCGAGAAATATGCTCAGGGTTTCCCGCTGGCTGTCACTGTTAGTCTGACGTTCGAGCAACTTTACGACGGGGTGGACGGCGACAGCGCGTCCAGTACGGAATTGTATGCTATACTTTCCAGCTTATCTAGCTTGCCGATTAAACAAAATATCGCCGTAACCGGCTCAGTCAACCAGAAAGGCGAGATCCAACCCATTGGCGGCGCAACAGAAAAAATCGAAGGTTATTTTGCTGTATGCAAGCTAAAAGGCTTAACTGGCGACCAAGGGGTCATGATCCCGCATCAGAATATTGACCACTTGAATCTGAATGAAGAAGTCATCTCCGCAGTACGAGACGGTAAATTCCATATCTACGCAGTTAAAACCATCGATGAAGGTATTGAAGTGTTGACAGGCATTCCAGCCGGACAACAGCAAGACGATGGAGCATACCCGAGCGAGACTGTGCATGAACTGGTTGGCCGTAAGCTGAAAAACTATACAGAGACGCTATTGCGGTTGTCCCGCAAAGAGGAAGGCGAGGTTTCCGGAACAAAACATGAAATCTGAATCAATTCGCAAGATTAATAAGCAGCCGGTAGGCTCTGACAAAAATAGTAGTCCGGTGAGGCGAGGCGAGAAATATCGCCTTTCGATCACCGGCTTAGGCCATAGTGGCGAGGGAGTTGGCAGAATCCAAGACTTCACCATCTTTGTCCCAGAAGCGTTACCGGGGGAAACTATCGAAGTGATGATCGAGGAAGTAAAGAAAACCTATGCCAGAGGCAAAATTTCTCAGATTGTAGATCCATCTGAAGCGCGCTGTCAGCCGCCCTGCGCCGTGTATGATCAATGCGGCGGCTGCCAATTGCAGCATTTGAATTATCCCGGTCAGCTTGCTGCCAAGCGCCAGCTTGTGCTCGATGCGGTTACACGTATCGGCAAACTCACCGATGTCACAGTCCATCCCACGTTGGGAGCAGACTCGCCCTGGTATTACCGCAATAAGATGCAGTCACCGGTCGGTCTGTCTGCAGGTGAAATTGCGGTTGGCTGCTTTGCTCAGGGGACGCATGACATCATTGACAGTTCCTCTTGTCATATTCAGCATCACACCAATAACCTGATTGCTGCGACAGTGAAACAGATCATCCTTAATTTTGGCATCAGTGTGTATAACGAAAGGTTGCATCAAGGCACGATACGCCATATCCTCGGCCGTGTCGGCACAGCTAGCGGTGAAGTCATGGTCGTGCTAGTTACCGCTACCCGTGAACTGCCGCACGCAAACGAGATTGTAAGCAGATTGCGCCAAGCTATACCCGGACTGGTCAGCGTGGTCCACAATGTTAATGATCGCCAGACCAACATCATCTTAGGTGATTATACAAAAACGATTTGGGGAAAGGACACGATACTGGATAGTCTTGACGGCCTATCTTTCAGGATTTCCGCTAAGTCGTTTTTTCAGGTAAACACTGAGCAAGCAGCTGTACTCTACCGTCAAGCAGTAAAGTATGCCTGCCTGTCAGGTAGAGAGACCGTGCTTGACCTCTACTGCGGTACCGGCACCATCGCCCTGTTTCTGGCCCGTCACTGCCGTAAAGTCATTGGTATCGAGATCGTCGCTCCCGCCATCGCTGACGCTAAACAAAACGCTGAGTTAAACGGCATTACCAATGCTGATTTCATCTGCGGCGATGCAGTCGATATGCTGCCAAAGCTGGTTGCCGACGGAGTTCAACCCGATGTAGTCGTGATTGACCCGCCCCGCGCCGGCTGCGAACGTAAAGTGCTGGAAGTCATCGCCACGCTGCAGCCTGAGCGCGTTGTCTATGTTTCCTGTAATCCCGCTTCTTTGGCAAGGGACTTGGCCATTTTGGGAGAGAATGGATATTTGACAAAAGAGATACAGCCAGTGGATATGTTTCCGCAGACGTATCACGTGGAGTGTTGCGTTTGGCTGAAAAGAAAACACAGCCCTTGAGGCCAGGCGGGGCCTGGGTTCAAATGCTGTGGGAAATTGTGGAATATGTTCCCTCAGACAAAGGAAGAAAACATTAAGTTAGAATCTCCAAAAATACAGGATGGTAATACGTTGTCAACCCGCGAATTTCGCGGGTTTTTGGTACAGTGGAATATTGTACAGGATATTTGTGCAATATTTTTATAATGCGAAGATAAACAGGACTTTGTCTACCCATAAAAAATAACTGGAGGTAAAAACATGGTCACACCTTATATCACATTTGCAGGAAATTGCAATGAGGCATTGGAGTTTTACCAGACTGTTTTTAATAGTGAAGTTCTGATGTCATTGCCATATGGGGATTATGTACCGGAGGGTGTTACTGCCCCGCCGGCAAATCTGAAAGACTGGATTTTGCATGCCGAAATGAATATCTGTGATACAGTCTTTTGGTTTGCAGATGAAATAGCACAGCCAGTGTCCAAAGGTAATATGATAAAATTAACTACAAAAGTAGCCTCAGCAAAAGAGGCACAAAAAATTTTTGATGCATTGAATATTGACGCTCAAATCACTCTTCCACCGACCGCTACATTTTATAGCTCATTTCATGCAGGGCTTACTGATAGGTTCGGTGTAAGTTGGAATATTGTTGCCGAAGAAGCGCCCTAAAAAAAAGGCAGAAATTAATATTTATAATAAAATGGATAATTATCTGTTGAAACACCAGAATACAGAGTATAGACGTGGCATGTGACTTACTGCTGAACATTAAAGAGTGGTACAGAAATCAATGAGGATAAAAGGAAAATAATTGATATGAGCTTGCGTGTAATGCCGATAGTGGCATCGACGTGGGCTCTTTTTTGCTATGTGAGAATACATTTTGATTTTATTCGGAGTTTCGAGTATAATCAATATAAATGGTAAATAATGAAAGTTACACTTGTTTGAGAGGGAAAATGTAAATGGAATACATGACTGCTACAGAAGCAGCGGAAAAATGGGGTATTTCATCAAGAAGAGTTCATACACTTTGTGCCGGAGGACGAATCGAAGGCGCAACACGGCTTGGCAACGCATGGGCGATCCCCAAAGATGCTGAAAAACCAAATGATGCCCGTATAAAAAGTGGTAAATATAAAAAAACAAAGTAATTGCAGAAGTGTTTGAGCAAATATAGAGCGTGTAAAAGATTTCAAGAAGTGGCAGTTAAAATGCATATGAGAGAGGTAAGCAAAATGTCGGATAATTCGTTGTTAAAAAGCACGAGCATACCGAGTGGTTTTGATTCTGTGTTTATAGAAGTGAAACACGCATGTAGCTTGAATCTTAAGAACCCGCATTGTCTGCGTATTTACTGTTTGGATATCTCTAACAACGCATTTTCGCACACCGCTCTTCATAGATTTCTGCAAAAAAATATTGGTCGGTATGTATTTTCGAGGGCTGCGATAGAAAGATTTCGTTTGGATGGTGAAGAAGAAGCCATCGGACTTAAAGCAATAGAACTCCTACGTAATGCCTCCAATCCAAAAGACAAAGGAGCTGGCGGTGAACTCGGTGAAATTCTCCTATACCTTTTCTTAGAGCAAAAACTAAATGCTCCAAAGCTACTCAGCAAAGTTGAGCTCAAAACATCCGGGAATCAATATGTGTTTGGGAGCGATGGTGTTCATCTGTTGTGCGATAAAAATTCAGCAGGTGAACCCTACTATCAATTGGTTTTAGGAGAATCCAAAATTATTGGCAGTTTAAAGGATGCCATAGATGATGCTTTTGATTCCCTTACTAAAATAAATGCTAAACCTGACAATGAGTTAAGACTGGTAGAAAGCAATATATTCAATGAGTCGTTTAACGAAGCGACAATTGATTATATAAAAAATTTGATTATTCCCTCGAAGCGAGATTTAAGCATTAATATTGACAGAGCGTTTGGGGTTTTTCTTGGATATACAATTGGGATAGATGCTTCACAGTATTCGAATGCTGATTACCGGAAAGCAGTATTAGATAAAATGGCTAACGATATACAAACGAATGCTGCACATATCGCGAAAAAAATTATAAATGCAAAAATGTCGGGCTACTCATTCTATTTCTATGTTATTCCTTTTGATGATGCCTCCAATGATAGAGCCGCTATCATCAAAAAGTTGAAAGGAGAATGATACAAGTGGCCAGAACTTTGGGTGACGCACTTTTTGTAGATATTGATAAAAACGACTATTTGAATGAATTATACGAGAATATTCTATATAACTATTCGTTGTTACTATTTAACAACAATAAGGCAAAGCCAAAACCTATCAACATCATCCATGCCATACGTTTTGCGGACATTCTTTCAAAATCAACTAATATCAAGAACTCTGAAATACATAAAATATGGGCACAGGAAATTGCTGCCTTGTTACACACACTATACCCGGAGGATTCTAATGTTCAATATTGCATCGGTTCGGTGCTGACGAACACAGGAAATTTTCGCGGTTTAGATCTGCGAGCCGCAGAATATAAGAGCGCGGACATGCTCGACCGAATTTATATTGGTTTCGCAAAAGAATTATTACGTATTCCGGCCGAGCCGTCGCAGCAATTTTTTAGGTCACAAAAAAATATATATGATAAATTGAATGACCAATATTTTAGCTATTCCGGCCCGACATCAATGGGAAAATCTTTTGTTATACGTATGTTTATTAAAAAACAGATTTTAGATGGAGCGCAACAAAATTTTGCTATATTGATTCCTACAAAGGCGCTCATCAATGAAGTTTCAAGTAAGATTATTGAAGACCTGAAAGATCTGCTTGCAGAACACGATTATCGCGTTGTTACTTCGGCAGGTGCTTTGTCTTTGCAGCAACAACATAATTTTGTTTTGACATTAACGCCGGAGCGATTGCTGTATTTGTTACTGGATAAACCAGGCTTTAAGATTGATTATTTATTTATTGACGAGGCGCATAAGATTTCCAGCAGAGATAGCCGGAGCCCATTTTATTACAAGGTTATAGATATGCTTTCAAAAAGGAACCATAAAACTCATATGGTTTTTTTATCACCTAATATTCCAAATCCAGAAATCTATCTAAATTTGATTCCTGGTGCACAATTAACAAGTGAAAGCAAATTGACAAGTGCTTTTACGCCCGTAAGCCAAATGAAATACTTAGTAGACTTAATCGAGAACTGTGCACACTCATATAATGACCGTAGCCACAAACTTTCGCAAATTGGCAAATTCAATAGAAGTATCTCATTGAGTGAGTTTGTTTCCCTGATCGGAAGAAATTCTCAAAATATCGTGTATTGCAGTTCAACGGCTAAAGCAGTTAGTTTTGCTCTTGAATATTCAAAACTGTTGCCCCAGGTACAAAATTCAGATCTGCTGGCTTTGGCAAGGGATATAAAAAATGAGATTCACGGTGACTACTATCTTGCGGAGGTGCTGTCCAGAGGTGTCGCGTATCATATAGGGTATCTCCCGTCCGATATTCGCATGCGGATAGAGGATTTATTTAAACAAGGTTTGATTAAAACGATATTTTGTACAAGCACCTTGGTAGAGGGAGTCAATCTTCCAGCAGACAATTTGTTTATTACAAGCTATAAGAACGGACTTTCCAATATGACTCCTGTTGATTTCAGGAATCTTATTGGTCGTGTTGGTCGGATTGAGTTCAATCTTTATGGTAATGTATTTTTAGTGAGAACTGACAATAAGATCGAGCAAGAAAGGTACATTGAATTATTACAGAAGGATGTTCCTGAGCAAAGGCTTTCAATAGTAACCGAATTGACAAAACCACAAAAACGGAAAATCATTGAAAGCTTGCTTGCTGGAAAAATAGAATTACTTAAGTATCCTAAGAACCAATCGGCGGATGAGTATTCACTTATGCGGAGATTTGCGATAATCCTCTTGAGGGATATTGTTTCAGGTAATAATAATAGTGTTGTCAAAAAAGAGTTTGCAAACTTACTAAGCCAACAAGACGAAGAAAAAATTACTGCCTTATTCCGTGCAAAAACAAAAACGGATGATGATATTAACGTATCCGTAGATCAAATGGATAACCTCAGTATGGCAATAGCAAAAGGATTAAAATATCCCAGTTTCAATGTATCTGGTAATCCTGATTATAACGAGCTGTTAGCTTTCCTTGAGAAATTATGTGAGATTTACAAATGGGAAGTATATGAATCTTCTACGCTTGGACATAAAAGTAAAAAAACTGGGCAGCACGGCAAATTAAGATGGTATGCTGTTATCCTTGCCCAGTGGATTCAAGGAAATGGTTTAAGCCTTATTATGAAAGCTGCCATCGATCATAAGAAGACAAACCCCTCTTCGGGAGTAGAAATAAATGGAGAACTTGTTAATTATAATGATTCAAGAGAACATAAAAATATAGTTATTTCAGCCACTTTGAATGCGATTGAAGATGTGATACTTTTTAGAATTTCAAACTATTTTTTAAAGTTCTCAGTCGAATACAAAATGCACCACAAGCTGTCCGCGATCCAGAATGACTGGTACGAGTATGTGGAATATGGGACAACAAATCCTCTGACCATAATGTTGCAAAGAAATGGTTTTTCGAGAGAAGCATCTACCTATATAAAAACCCATCGAGAATATGTGGCTCAAATAAATGGCGAATATGTATTAAAAAATAGTCTTTTGTCATGCCAAAGTAAAAGTATTCAACGCGAGGCAAAAGAGGTGAAATATAATATTCCAGAATTATTTATAGATTAGGTCTGAATCTTTTGTGGTATGGAGATTGAGCGTGAAAGGAAACGCCGGCTAGGGTGGTTTTGATGACCATCTTAGTCGGCTTTATAAATTAGAAGAAATTACCACGTCCGTCGACATTTACACAGAACATATGTTCCGGTATTATGTACATATGGAGGTGGATAGTAAATGAGCGAACATACGATAGATTTACTGAGTATCCCTATTTACCAGCAGATGGCTCGGATATTTTACGTCGACCGATGTATGATCAAGTGGGCGGGAATGCTTCTGTCTGAGCATAGCGAGCAGATGAAAGAGCAAGAAGGCAAAAGCGATGGAGCTCGTTGATTTTTCCCGTTTTCCCCACAGGAGCATATTGTGCATTGACGCAAAGTCGTTTTTTGCATCCGTAGAGGCGGTTCGACGGGGGATTGACCCGCTAGAAGGATATATTGCTGTAGTATCGGATATAAGGAGAAGCGGTGCGATTGTACTGGCCAGCAGCCCGAGGGTTAAATCGGAATACAATATTAAAACCGGAAATCGGCTCTTCGAAATTCCCAAGCGTTCCCCGATTATAATTGTAGAACCCAATATGGCACTATATATCCATGTGAACCAGGCCATACAGAACATATTCCGCCGGTTTGTACCGGATGAAGATCTACACGTCTATAGCATTGATGAGTCCCTATTGGATGTTACTGCATCGCACAATTTGTTCGGACCGGCAGAGGCGATTGCGGAAGCTATCTTAAAGATGGTGAAGGATGAGCTGGGTCTTATAGTGACTATAGGTATTGGTGATAATCCGCTGTTGGCAAAACTGGCACTGGATAATGAGGCTAAAAAGCGTCCACCATGGATTGCGAAATGGACGTATGAAATGGTGCCGGAAACAGTATGGAAGATACAGCCTCTGACCGCGTTTTGGGGCATATCCCGAGGATACGATGCTAAACTCAAGCGAATGGGTATTTATACGATTGAGGCGTTGGCCCACGCCAATCCGATGTCGTTGCAGAAAACTCTAGGCGTAATGGGATTGCAGTTATATTATCACGCGTGGGGCTTGGATGCTAGCATCATTAGCCAGAAGGAGCGGCCGAAAAGTAAATCCTATAGTAAGAACCAGATATTGATGCGGGATTACGATGTAAAAGCAGAAATTCTAATGATCATCAAGGAAATGGTGGGAGATGTATGCGCCAGGCTGCGTAAGCACCAGGAAAAATGCCAAGAGGTATATTTGGGAATAGGATACTCGGATAGGAATTTACAGATGGGTTTTACTGCACGAATTAAGCTAATTCGCCCGGAGAACTCAACAGATATCATTAGTGAAGCAGCACGCCAGGAGTTTATTAAGCGGTGGCGGGGTGAACCGGTGCGATAGGTAAATATTACTGCAGGGAAAATCGTGTCACAAGGACAGGAACAGTTGGAACTATTTTTTGAAGGAGAAGACGAGAAGCATGCCATGGATAGAGTAGTAGATGATCTTCGGAAGCGATTTGGCAAAAAAGCGATCTTTTATGCTGGGTCGATGGCTGGCGGAACCTTCCTTGAACGGGCGGATTATGTGGGCGGACATAAAGGAAAAAGTGAATGATGTAAGGGGGCCGTACGAAGGAAAAACGTCAGGCAACGCTTTAAGAATCTGGCGGCAGTTTAATATTTTATTGACTGATTAATATTATTAGAGTTAGAATGTTAGACCATAAGGGGATAATACAAGGATGACAAAAAGGGGACGTACAATGAAATCCAAAATCGAAGACCTAATAATGCGCAAAGTAATTATGGATGCTGTCGAACGTAATAAGCAAAAGCTTGAAGAGATCAGACTCGGGTTTGGGAAGAATTTCAATACGAATAAAGCCGGTGGAGAGTGGAAGATTATAGAAACAGAACCGTTAATCAGTGCTGACACTTTTTATAAAGCTCAGGAAGTTCTTAAAAAACGAAATGCATAAGTTACTTTTGCTTGCCGCATCGTCTCTGGGTTCATCTTATCATGTTTCTGCATTCATAAATCTTTATATCGCACCATTAAAGACAGGAAGCCAGTAGAATATTGGTTCCTGTCTTTACATATTTAAGGGAAAGGATTGGTTACTATCGTTGTAAGATGTATTAAATACCAACAATTACCTTTGAAAGAGGTGCCTGTCACAGAGAGGATTTACGTAAAAGGACTCGAACCTGAACATTAAAAAGGAGGGGTAACGAGTTGGATACTATAGCAAAATGGTCGCAATGGTCAGCAGACTTACATCAGCAGCCGGACTAAATTAAGCGTCAATTTTCTGCTGCCGAACCGAAACACCAACCACTGGAGCTTGATGATAAAACACTAACTGGCATATTTGCCGGGTCTGGAAAAAAGCCGTATACGACTACCCTCGGCAAGTGTACCTGTAACGATTTTGTAAAACGCAAACTACCCTGTAAACATATGTATAGTTTGGCACATCAATTAGGCTACATAGAACTTCATGCTGCTGACAGTGACGATGAGAAGAGTATGACTATTTTAGCAGCCTATCCGTCAACAAATGACTGGGGTAATTGGAATCCAGGAATTCATAAAGATTGGACGCAAAAAGCAAGGTATAAGAGAACCTTTGAAGCTGGCATAACAGTTAAGAACCTGCATGTGAACGAGCAAACGGCCGTGATCAATGGCTATACTGTCAGCCTTAAGGAATGTACTTGCCCTGATTTCAGTGAAAGAAGATTTCCTTGTAAGCACATTTATCGATTAGCAGTCGAATTGGGCATTCTTGAAAAACCGCTTGATGAAGAGCCACAATATCAGGTTTCAAGCGAAGGAACAATGTTTGTAATTAAAGCTAAATAGATCGATCATTTCAGCAAAACACGTGAATGTACAGTTCTACTGCAAAGAAAACACAGCCCGTGAAGCCAGGTAGACCTGGTTCATGGGCTGCGGGGGAAAATGGTATATGTTTCCGCAGACAAAGGGAGAAAACATTAGGCTTTTGGGTTTACGTCTAACACGTTGAGCCCAACTTAAAAGGATATAAAACAGGAAAATCCAGTTCAGGTTTTTTCTTTTGTCAATGCTTGCCTAATTGTATCAATCACTTAAAACCATTCGGGGGAGTGCAGATATTATCGCACTCCCCCGAATGGTTTTTATTCATCTGTCTGTTGGTTATAACTGACTTTTACACGCTTTAGATCTTCTTTCGGCGGCAGGCCAAACATACGGGAATATTCCCGACTGAACTGTGATGGGCTTTCATAGCCTACCCGAAATGTGACTTCAGCGGCATCGGCTGCCTCGGATAATAAGAGGCGCCTTGCTTCGTATAAGCGCAGTTGTTTTTGGAACTGCAGAGGACTCATGGCGGTTACCTCTTTAAAGTGCCGATGAAACGAAGAAACACTCATATTTGCCATTTCCGCCAGGTCTTCAATCCGAAAAGCCTGATCATAGCGATGCATGAGGCGTTCAATGACGTTTTTAATTCGATAGGTATAGCTTCCTTCGATCGCAAGCTGTTCCAGCGTAATCCCATACTGCCCTACAGAACCCGATAGAGAAGTTTCTTTGTGATATGATTGGGCAATCATTTGGTATAAATGAGATATCAGGTACTGTTTCATTTGGTGCATAATAAAGATGTCAAAGTTCATTTCATACATTTATGTTCTCATGACAGATTCGCAGGGCGACGGTCCAGGCGTTGGGAGCCGATATCGAAGAAATCAAATGCAAAATGAACGGAAAGAGGTGAACTGTTATTGAAAAGACCGGTATTATTTGCAGCGGCAGTTGCCGTGATCTTTCTGATCAGTATGACCGGCTGCGGAACCAGAACGGTAACTTCGGCCTCAGTTCAAAGTGAAAGTGAACAGATTGCACAGGTACAAAATGCAGAATCCTCAAATGTGCAGACAATAACATCTAAAGGCAGTGACAAAGAGGAAGTGAATCATAATAATGTGACTCAGGAAGAAACGAAGATCAGTGCGAATCCTGTGACAGAAAATACAACGGTATCAGAAATTATCAATGCCCCTGTATTTGGCGATTTTGGAAGGCTCCTTTTCCCGGTAGACAGAACAGTAACCGGGGATATGACCATTGCAGATATCAGTAGTAGTAATGTATATGTCTGGTACTCGGATATAAAGAAAGAAAAAACAGTAGAGATCGTGAATGACTTAAAGAGCCGGGCTGAGCATGGCGAAACAATCTTCTATCCGATCTATTCAGAGCAAGAAATAGCTTCTAATCCGTCGAAAAAAAATACGGGTTTGTTTTTCTTCAAGGGAAAGCCCGGCGCAAAATTTGCAGTCATGAATGCAGGTGGCGGTTTTATGTATGTCGGAGCAATGCATGACAGCTTTCCACATGCACTGGAAGTGAGTAAAAAAGGATACAATGTCTTTGCTCTGATTTATCGGCCCGATGATCCGTACACAGATCTTGCACGGGCGATTGCGTTTATTTATGACAACGCAAAAGAACTTGAGGTTGATCCGGAGGGGTATTCCCTCTGGGGAGGTTCCGCCGGAGCGAGAATGGCGGCGGCGCTTGGCAACAGTGATAGCATGGCGGCTTATGGAAGACCGGATATTCCGCAGGCTGCAGCTGTCATTATGCAGTATACCGGATACTCTACGGCTTCAGGAAAGGATGCGCCGACCTATGCATGCGTCGGAACAAACGATGGTATTGCAAGCTGGAGAACGATGCAGAGCAGGCTGAAAAAGTTGGACAGTTATGGCATTCCAACAGAATTTCATGCTTACAAAGGGCTTAGCCATGGATTTGGTCTCGGTACAGGAACGGTGGCGGATGGCTGGATCAACGATGCAGTGGCTTTCTGGGAACGTCAAATGTAAGAAAGAAACGGACGATAGTTTAGTCTGATATACAAGGAGATTATGGTATGGCAGAAAAAGAACCCTTGATTATTAGAGAACAGGGCAGTTTTATAACCGGAGGAGTGATAAAAACTACACCGGGCAAAATCAATTACGAGAATCCGGGAGATCCGTCCGGACAGACACTTCACGGAGATCATGCTTATGTATCGTACCAGATCCCGGCGGACGAACCCCAAAATTCTCTGGTGTTCCTGCACGGAGCTTTGTCCTCCGGAATTGCATGGAGCATGACACCGGACGGCAGAGAAGGTTTGGACACCCTCTTTTTAAGAAAGGGCTATGGCGTGTATCTGGTCGACCAGCCAAGACGTGGTAAAGCAGGTAGAAGCACTTTGTATGGCAGTGTCTCAGGGAAAACAGATGACCAGCTCTGGTATCATACATGGAGGTTGGGAACATGGCCAAATCTCAGAGAGGGGGCGCAGTTTCCGGAAGGAGCGCAGGCAATGGATCAGTTCCTCCGCTGGATGACGCCAAATACCGGAGATTACGACGAGAAGGTAATTGCGGATGCGATTGCAGCATTATTTGAGAAGCTGCAAAAAGGCATTCTTGTGACGCATTCACAGGGTGGGGGTCCTGGCTGGAGAACAGCCATCTTAAGCAACAAGGTGCAGGGCGTGATTGCATTTGAGCCGGGAAGCGGTTTTGTATTCCCGGAGGGCGAGGTGCCGGACCCGATTACATCCTTGAGTCCTTTTGGTCCCCTTTCCGCAGCAGGCATTCCCATGGAAGAATTTGAGCGTCTGACAAAGTTGCCGATCTGCATCTACTATGGCGATTTTATTCCGGGAGAAGCGTCAACGGACTGGCCGCAGGATCATTGGCGAGCTCGCAGGGAGATGGCGGTACTCTTTGCAGAATGCATTAATCGTCATGGCGGGAATGCGAAGGTCGTTTCGCTCCCAGATGCCGGAATTACAGGAAACTCACATTTTCCGTTTGTGGAAAAGAATAATGTCGAAATCGCAGAGCTGATGGATCATTGGATTCGAGAGAATCAGCTGGTGTGATTGTCTTGGCGAAAGGAATTGGGACAAATATGGAGCAGATTTTATCGAAAAGAAAAACACACATCGCTCTAAGCGCTGCCTATGCGGCGGTTGGCGATATGAGTTCATTAAAAAAAGAACTGATCGACGCATTGGATGATGGATTCACGATCAGTGAACTTCGTGAGATTCTGATGCATTGCTATGCCTACTGTGGATTTCCAAGGGCACTGAATGGCATCGGAGCACTAATGGCGGTCTTGAAAGAACGCGAGGAAAATGGCATCAAAGATACCGAGGGCGCTGCGGCAGATATTTTGCCGGAGGGAACGGATAAGAATTTATACGGGAAACAGGCCAGAGAAGAATTGACCGGGGTTCGTCCGACAGCTGCTTATGCACTCTTTGCACCGGGGATCGATGATTTCCTGAAAGAACATCTCTTCTGTGATCTCTTTTCCAGAGGAATTCTGACACGGGAAGAAAGAGAGCTTGTGACGATCAGCGTGATCGCAACGCTTCCCGGAGCGGAGGCTCAGTTGCGAACGCATACCGGTATCTGCCAATCGCAGGGTTTTACCGAGGAAGAAACGGTCGCATGGAGAAAGCTGATCGACGAGAAGGTGTTAAGAAGACCGCTCTTCGGTCTCGGCGCGGAGAATACCGGAAATGCAGCATATTTCAGCGGCCAGAGTTTCGCAAACGCATTGGTTACCGACCCGATGCGGGTGACCAATATCACCTTTGAACCGGGATGCCGAAATAACTGGCATATCCATCATAAGGGCGGACAGATTCTTCTCTGCACGGAGGGAAACGGCTGGTATCAGGCAGAGGGAGAAGCACCGCAGAAGCTTGCACGGGGTGATGTTGTCAATATCCCAGCTGAGGTAAAGCATTGGCACGGAGCGGCAAAGGACAGCCGATTTGTTCATGTTGCACTTTCCGTACCTGCAGAAGGAGCGTCAGTTGAATGGCTGGAGCCCGTCACAGAGGAAGATTACAAAAAAATTAATTAATCAAAAATGGAGGATATTACAATGAGCAAAGCATTTACAGTGAAGACAATAGAGGAAATCAAAGCGGAGAACACCCACAATGATAACCTGTTTGGACTGGTTTATCAGGGAGCAATCACAGAAACTAAAGAAGGTGAGGTAAATATACACCCAATCGCCTATGACCTTAACGGACTACGAATTGCGGCCAATGTCTACACTCCGGCAGGCTATCGGGAAAATGACAGCAAGACGTATCCAGCCGTTGTGGTCGCACATCCGAATGGCGGAGTGAAGGAACAGGTCGCAGGAAACTATGCGCAGCAACTGGCGAAGCATGGCTATATTACCATGGCAATGGATGCGGCCTATCAGGGTGGCAGCGAGGGAATGCCGCGCAATACGGATAAACCTGCCCATCGTATCGAGGATATTCATCGTGCAGCTGACATCATTGCACAGTATCCCGGCGTTGACCGTGAACGGATTGGCATCCTCGGCATCTGCGGCGGAGGCGGCTATACGATCAAGGCGGTACAGACGGACAAGAGATTTAAAGCTGTTGCGACTCTATCCATGTTTAATTCCGGTGTGGTTAGAAGAAACGGATTTCTCGATAGCCAGACGGCCACTATTCAGGAGAGACTTCTGAATGCTTCCAAAGCGCGTCAGCAGGAAGTCGAGGGTGGCGAGGTGCTCTATACACCTGATATGTGTGATATGCCGGAGGAGCAGGCAAAGACTCTGCCAGCCGGGCTCTATCGTGACGGCTATTATTACTATGCAAAAACCCACCGCCATCCGCAGTCTACCTTCCGTTATACAGTAAGCAGCTTTCTTGATCTGATGAGCTTCGATGCTTCGGACAATGCGGATTTGATCAATCAGCCATTGCTAATGATGGCCGGAACCGTCGCAGATACATTCTATATGACAGAGAAGGTATTTGCCGCAGCGACCGGAACGAATGACAAGGAGTTGTTCCTGATTCCAGGTGCAACCCACATCGAAACCTACTGGAAGCCGGAATATGTGGAGCAGGCAGTCGGCAAGCTGGTGGAGTTTCTCGGTAAGAAACTCTGATTATCTGATATGCCATGAGGCTATTATGAAAAGATTCATTGGTTTCGCTACTGTTTTCCCTGCTATCATCGGTACTTCTTGTCGGTTGCGGCTCAAACTCTGATGGCAGCACGGAGACAGCGACGAAGCCGAGTGGCTGGACAGTCTGCATTTGAAATAAAGGAAAATCGCAAATACCTGCAATCTGACAGCGGGATGAGCAAGGAAGCTGGATCGGGTTGAAATCTTTGATATATTAAGGAATGCGTGTAGGAGGAAAAGAGCATGGGAATTTTATTTATCAACGGAAGTCCGGAGAAGAACGGCAATACGGCAGCACTGGCTGAAGAGCTTCTGAAGGCCAAAGAATATGAGACGTTGAACCTCGCGGATTACAGAATCAATACCTTTGGACAGGAACTGCCCGGAGATCAGTTCGGTGAAGTGTTGACAAAGATGAAAGAAGCTGAGATGATCGTGATCGGTTCGCCACTTTACTGGCACAATTTGAGCGGCGCGGTTCGTACATTGCTGGATCGATTCTATGGCCCAGTGAGGCAGGGAGAACTTAGTGAGAGGAAGCTGTTCTTCCTGTTCCAAGGTGCGGCACCGGAGAAGTGGATGCTGGAAGCAGGTGAATATACCATGAAGCGTTTTGCATCACTTTACGGTATGACATATATGGGAATGGCAACGAACAGAAGCGAAGCCAAAATTTTATCAGAAAAACTTTAATCGTTAAAAGATGCCAACCGCTATGTCTGGGAAGAGAGCTGGGAATGGGTAAGAGAGAATCGACTATCGGTGGAAGGCAAGAACTTTACCAAAAAAGAAAGTATGTTTTCTTAATAAAAGGTCCTGTGTAGTCAAGAACCGCTTGCAGTACAGGACCTTCTGATATATCAAGGAGTGAATTTTACCCATATTCCTCTAAAATGCTTGACTTGGTGTTAACTCCAAATGCTAGACTTCTTTATAAGTGAGAGAAATATGCGAGATAGAATTGATTTTAGCAATTAAGTCCGTATTTTAACGTAGTACTATTCTTAAGCTTTGGTTTATGTAAGTTCTGGGTGCGAATATAGGGAAGAGGAGCGGAAAAAGTGAAAACAACGCATGATCAGCAAGAGAAAAGCACAAAGGATTTTACCAGGCGTAATTTTCTAAAATTTGCCGGTGGTACAGTGGCTGCACTGGCTGCAATTCCGTCGTTTAGCCAGGTCATTGCACATGCGCAGGAAAAAGGGCAGAAGCAAGTGACTTGGACTGGATCACACGCTGTTTCGTCGTATGATCCAGGCAAGCCTGTTGTATATTTTACGCGGGACTTGAGCCCGGAAGGCGTACAAAAGATTTATGAAAAGATTAACCAGGGAATTACCGGCAGAGTAGGAATTAAACTACATACCGGTGAGCCGCACGGGCCGAATCTGCTGCCGATTGAATATATTAAAAGTCTGCAAAGAAAGATTCCACATAGTGCAATCGTCGAATGCAACGTGATGTATAAAAGTCCGCGCCGGGAAACAAAGACGCACCGCGAAACGATTAAGAGCAATGGCTTTGACTTTTGTCCTGTCGATATCCTGGATGAGGGCGGGGATGTTATGCTGTCGACAGGTGTGAAAGAATTTCTCGATAAACAAATCGATAATTTTGGCGGAACATTTCCATTTGAGCCAGGAGTTCATTTGCAGGAAATCGCGATAGGGAAAAATGTACGCAAGTATGATTCCTTGTTTGTCTACACACATTTTAAAGGACATGCAATGGGTGGTTTCGGCGGTTCTTTAAAGAATATCGGCATTGGTATGGCCTCCAGGGAAGGCAAACGAATGATTCACGGGGAAGGCTGGTCACTCGGAAAAGGATTCTTGGAGCGGATGGTGGAATCCGGAAAGGCCACTACTGATCACTTTAAAGGTCATATCACGTATATGAATGTTTTGAAGAATATTTCTGTTGACTGCGACTGCGCTGGGGTTAGCGCCGCAAAACCAACTTGTGATGACATCGGTATTATTGGTTCGACAGATATTCTGGCAGCTGACCAGGCGTGTGTAGACCTTATCTATCAGATGCCTGCCGACCAACGCCGTGATATTGTTGAGCGCATGGAATCCCGCCTTGGTTTGCACCAGCTTGAATACATGGAGATTTTAGGAATGGGCAGTCGGGAATATAACTTGATAGAAATTTGATGTATTGTAGTAGGGTTAAATTCTTTGAATTACCCGCGAAGGCAGCTGGGCTTTAGCTCAGCTGCCTTTTTATTATTCTGGCTGGAGACGTTTCTTGTCTGTCGCCGCAGTTATTGCCAGTGCAGGCTGTTAGGGAGAGACCCAGTATTAATGCAAGGGACAACACTAGAATTTTTTCATGACCTATCCCTCCTTGATTTATACAGATGAAACAAGGGGATATGATAGGATTAGGCAATTATTTAATAGGAATGAGATAACGGTTTTCTTTATTTTATAGCATAATAAAGGTGATACATTTTACTTGTACCGGTTATCTCCAGTATCGTATTGGGATAAATAATTGTACAAGGAGGGCTAGAACATTGAGGATTATATTGATTAGAAAGAATACAAATGTGATAAACACAGAAGGAGGTATTTTATGGTAAAGAAAAGCATGTTGGCCGCACTTTTGGCGATGAGTATGACGGTTGGCTCAGCTTCGGCCATGAGTAAGCCTGTCACGATTAAGGATCAAGGGAGCTTTCTGGCTGGCGGCACGGTGGTGAGTGCACCGGGAGAATACGATGGAACAAAGCCGGCGAATCTTGATGGTGAGACACTGCATGGTGACCATGCCTATGTGTTCTACCAAAAGCCGGTCAAGGCGCATAAATACGGGCTGGTGTTCCTGCATGGCGCCGGGCAGTCGGCAAAGACCTGGGAGACAACACCGGATGGGCGCGACGGTTTCCAGAATATCTTTTTGGAACGCGGTTACAGTACCTATCTAGTTGACCAGCCGCGCCGCGGCAAAGCCGGACGCTCCACCGTACCAGAGAAGATTTCTGCGACACCGGATGACCAGCTTTGGTACAATACCTTCCGCATTGGTCAATGGCCCGACTACTACGAGAATGCGCAGGTGCCAAGAGATAAGGAATCGTTAGACCAGTTTTTCCGTCAGATGACGCCGAATACCGGCGCGTTTAATAATGAGGTCATTGCGGATGCTATGGCTGCGGTATTTGAAAAATCCGGCGACGGTGTTCTCGTGACGCATTCGCAGGGCGGCGGTCCAGGCTGGTATACGGCAATCAGGACAGACAAGGTACGCGGCATTGTTGCAATGGAGCCGGGCGCGTTCCCTTTTCCAGAGGGTGAGGTGCCAGAGGTAGAGGCGACAAGCAGTCCGTTCCCGGCAAAAGGTGAGGCTATTCCGATGAAAGACTTCCTGAAACTCACTAAGATTCCTATCGTCGTCTATTACGGGGATAATATCCCCTCCGAACCTACGGATAACTGGGGACAGGATAACTGGCGTGTGCGCCTGAACCTTGCGCGGAAATGGGCGGCAGTCATCAACCGCTATGGCGGCGATGCGACCATCGTTCATCTGCCAGAAATCGGAGTTTATGGTAACACACATTTTCTGTTTGCAGATCTGAATAATGTCCAGATTGCAAATTTGATGGAAAAATGGATGAAGGATAAGGGCCTAGCCAAATAAAGCGAAATGCAAGGCTTTGTTTAAAGGCAGACAATGAACCAGTGTCTGTGGCCAACTGTAGGCAGTGTAATTCGCACTGCTTACAGCAACTTTAATAGAGAAACTATGCTCATTAAAATATTCCAAGAATTTGCTACTCAAGAGGAGATGATTATATGGGGCAATATCGAAACTTCGAGTGGTTTCATTTCAAGTTAGCAATTGCAATGCCTAATCCAGAATTAGCTTTTAGGGGAATGGCATGAAAGGGCGGCTCAGAAAAATGCTGTTAGCCTCCTTACTAATCCTTGCTATCATAGCTCTCGGGATAGTCCTTTATCTACAGCATCCTAAATTTGGGGCTCTGCCAGAAGGTGCACGCCTTGAACGGATTAAGAGTTCACCGCATTATGCTGACGGGCAATTTCAGAATTTAGTTCCCATTCCCCCACGCGCTGCGGGAAGCAGTTCTGTTTCATTATGGTTGGAGTATCTTTTCATTCCCAAAGAACGACTGGCGCCGACAGAGCCTATTCCTGCCGTAAAGACCGATCTGATGTCCTTGGATAGGAATAAGGATATCGTGATTTGGCTGGGACATTCTTCGTACTATCTACAGCTTGGTGGAAAACGGATTCTGATTGACCCGGTATTTAGCTCTTATGCCGCCCCTGTTTCTTTCGTCAATAAGGCTTTTAAGGGGACCAATCCGTACACGGCGGAAGATATGCCGGAACTCGATTATTTGCTGATTACCCACGATCATTGGGACCATCTGGATTATCCCACGATCAGTGCCTTGAAGCCTAAAATTAAACAGGTGATCTGCGGTTTAGGTGTAGGCTCATATTTAGAACAATGGGGCTTTGCGACAAGCCACATCCATGAAGCTGACTGGTTTACCGCAGTGGAGCTGGAAACTGATTTTACTGTTCACGTGCTGCCGGCCCGCCATTTTTCCGGGCGTATGCTAACCAGAAATAAGACGTTGTGGGCAAGCTTTGCCTTGGTAACCCCCGAGCGCCGGATCTTTTTCAGTGGCGACAGTGGCTATGGGCCGCATTTTAAGCAAATTGGCGAAAGTCTAAACGGATTTGATCTCGTTATTTTGGATAACGGCCAGTACGACAAAGATTGGCCGTATGTACACATGACACCGGAAGAAGCGGTACAGGCGGCCGAAGACCTGAAGGCTAAGGCTTTGTTGCCGGCGCATGTAGGAAAGTTCGCCATTGCTAATCATCCCTGGGATGAACCGTTTCAACGAATCACCGCTGCTAGTCAGAATAAGAACTATAGGCTTCTTACGCCAATGCTCGGAGAGCCGGTAGAGCTTGCAAATGAGCAACAAGTCTTTTCTCCCTGGTGGGAAGGAAGGAATTGAGCTATTGATCAATCGAGAGTGTGGGCAGCGCGGATATTCACTGTAGATTGATACTTGTGAGAGAATTCGGCAATCATTTGATACTATTGAGATATCAGTCGCCTTTTCTCCTACTATATACTAAAGATAACTAAGCTTGTTTCACAAGGAAAGGGGGATAGTCCTTTTCTACATAATGGTAATGATCTCAGGGGGCTGCCGAGGGCTGGCAGGATAAAGCTGTAGCCTTTTGGCAGTGGCAATTCTAAAGAAGAAAGAAGGGGTTTTTTATGAACTCGAGAGTAATGGTACGTACAGCAATACTTGCATTGGGGCTGATGGTCATCGGGTATGGCGGGCAGGAAGTTAGTGCACAGGAGGTGAAGCGAGGCAGTCATCCCATTGTGACAATGGAAAAAAGAGTCGCTCAGGAAGTAGATCTAAGCACAATCAAAAGCCCGAATAAAAATCCGTTTGGTCTGGTTTATCAGGGAGCAATTACCCGGAATGTCCCAGGACAGGTGAATATTCATCCAATCACTTATGATTTAAATGGCATAAAGATTTCGGCCAATGTGTATACGCCGGCAGGCTATGATAAGGCAAGCAGCAAAAAATATCCGGCACTCGTTGTGGCGCATCCTAATGGCGGCGTCAAGGAACAGGTAGCGGGTCTTTATGCACAGCGCATGGCCGAAAAAGGCTATATCACCATTGCGGCAGATGCCTCTTTCCAGGGAGCAAGCGGTGGGTTCCCACGCAATGTTGATAAACCGGCCTATAGAACGGAAGACATTCACGGCATGGCAGATGTCCTTTCTTCTTATCCGGGAGTTGACGCAGAGCGCCTGGCAGTCCTGGGGATCTGCGGCGGTGGCGGCTATACGCTGAAGGCAGCGCAAACTGATAAGCGTTTCAAAGCGGTGGCAACGCTCAGCATGTTCAATTCAGGCATTGTCCGCCGTAACGGTTTCATGGATTCTCAGAAGGATACTATTCAACAGCGTTTGCAGCAAGCTTCAGCGGCCAGAGCTCAGGAAGTTGCCGGCGGTGAAGTACAATATACTCCGGACATGCTGGATATGGATCTGAGTGAGGAACAGCTTGCCAAAATGCCGTCTTTGTATCGTGACGGTTATGAGTACTATGGTAAGACGCACGCACATCCAAATTCCATGTTCCGCTATACGGTGAGCAGCAATCTTGATTTATTCAGGTTTGATGCGGCCAACAATATGGATCTGATCAACCAGCCGCTGCTGATGATGGCTGGCAGCAACGCGGATACTTTCTATATGACCGAACAAGCTTTTGCAGCAGCAACTGGCACAAATGACAAGGAATTGTTCCTGCTCCAAGGAGCAACCCATATTCAGACGTATTGGATGCCGCAATATGTGAACCAGGCTATTGATAAATTGACTGCGTTCTATGGCAAACATTTGTAATTGCATGTCCTGGTATATTGCCATACATGCTGCCGGTGGGAAACCACTGGCAGCATGTATGGACTCTGATTCTAAGGAGAGAAAATAATGGGACGACTAACCGCCGTAATCCTGTCGCTTGCTTTGCTCGTTTCAGCAACCGTTTTTTCAGGAAAGGCAATAGCCGCCGAAACAAATAATAGTTCGCAAACAATCACTCGCGTTGGCTCGCAGCCTTCGGAAAAAGCTTCTGAAAAGTATTTTACAGGCAATGTCCGTGTTGATTACCTGTTCAGACCTAACCCTTCTGCACAATTTTCCGGTGCGTACATCACCTTCGAGCCGGGTGCCCGGACTAACTGGCATGTTCATCCGGCTGGACAGCGCCTGGTTGTTACATCCGGCGTTGGTTTAACGCAGGAATGGGGTGGCCCGATAGTCGAAATCCATCCAGGTGATGTGGTCTGGTGTCCTCCTGGTGTCAAGCATTGGCACGGTGCCTCACCAACTACAGCCATGACCCATCTCGCTTTCTCAGGAGTGCTTGATGGAAAAACTGTGGAATGGCTGGAGCAGGTAACCGATAAGCAATACAATGCCAAATGAATCATTTTTCGCATTGCTCCTTTTGGCAGGAAATATATGAATGAATCAACAATTTGGTAGAGTTCTTACTGTTTTAAGTAAAGGAGATGGATTGATGAAGAAAAAAATAGCAGCAATGTTAACCGGGATATTCCTTGCCATATTTAGTATGACTGCTGTTTCACAGGCGCAGCCGACAATTCATTCAGGATTGAATGCTAAGCAACAAGGCATCGTTACCATTGCGGCTTTTACCGCCAAAGGTGATTTGGAAAGGCTGAAAACTGCGTTAAACGAAGGCTTGGATGCCGGACTGACTGTGAATGAAATTAAGGAAGTTCTTGTGCAGATGTATGCTTATTGTGGATTTCCACGCAGCTTGAACGGAATCAATACCTTCATGAGCGTCCTGGAGGAGCGAAAAGCTAAAGGCATCACGGATGAACTCGGTAGGGAAGCGAGTCCTTTGCCTGCCGGTAAAAGCAGTATTGAACTCGGCACGGAAGTTCAGACCAGTTTGGTGGGTGCACCTGTTAGCGGACCGACCTATACTTTCGCTCCCGCTATTGACCAGTTTCTGAAAGGCCATCTGTTTGGGGACATCTTCGGACGCGACAATCTGGACTATCAGAGCCGGGAGATTGCGACTATTTCAGCCTTGGCTAGCTTAGGCGGCGTCAATAACCAGCTTCGCTCCCATTTCAATGTTGGTATGAATGTGGGGCTGACCGAAGCACAGATGAAGAACTTGGTAACGGTTCTTGAAACCAGAGTTGGCAAACAGGAAGCCGACAATGCGACCGATGTGCTGAACAAGGTTATAGAAAGCAGAACACGCAAGTAATTTAAGAGCATAAAAGGTTCTGGGAATAACCACATTGAGCTAATCCGATAGCTTTAGGAACTATTTATTGAAAAAGTGGTGGCTCATCTTACTTGATGCCACCGCTTTCTGCACTTATTCCAAAATAAAGAATTTAAGAACGAATTTGAATTAGCGCCCTTGGAGCCGAAGTAATTTAGAAATATAATACCCTACGCAGGCAAACAGCCCCATTATGGCAAGATAGTCTGCGAAAAAGGCAATCAACGGTTCGTTAAAATCAAAGAATACAAACTCGTTCTGTAAAAAAAGATATGAGCCAATTTGCCGCTGAAAAAAAGCGTACATACCATAAGCGGCAATCAGCAAACCGATTGTGCGTAAAAATATGGTTCGAGGCATGGACAGTTTAGCGATATGGTTGACCTTTCTCATGACACCCCGCAACATGTGTAAATGAAGTCCCATATGCGCTGACATTAGCACAAAGCCCCAATAAGCGCAGAGCATATGTAGGGTTCTTGCAACAGAGTGGCCATCGCTAATGGGCAGAAAAGCAAACACATGGCGGGATAGAATAATGCCGCTGATCATAAGCCCAACTATAGACAGAAAAACGAAAGCAGTAACGATTGTCTGCAAAATACGATATGCGGTATAGTTGCCTTTCAGTAAATGACTGATCCAATTCCAATTCAGGATATGATGTAGGATACACAGCAACAACACACCTGTGCCGATCCATTCGTGGACGGCTTCTCCTATAAGCTCGTATGCCATAAGCAGTAACAAGCCTATTGTTAAAAAGAAATCAATGGCAATTTTACAGAGTGTTTTTGGCTTCATCTTTACAAGTTCTCCTTGAACTCTATTCTTCTGAGAAAGCCTGCCGTATCTTTTGCGGCAGGCTTTCTCTAGGCTGTAGGCTCTTGTCGGAAAGGATTTCTTTTTATATCACCGCTTCTCCGGTTCAACTTGTACAGGTACTTCGTTTGCCAACTCCACCACAAGCTCTCCGGTATAGTTTCGGAAGTGCTCAACATCTGATTCAAGCATGCCGATATGGATAATGTCAACGACGGTTTTCGGCAAATGATCGCTATAGCAAAAGGCCACCTCTGGACCTTCCGGCCAATAGAAGATGGAGCCGATAGCATACTTCCTGGTGCGTTCGCCATCATCAGAAATTGAATGTGGCAGCACAGTGGATTTTACAAGGCCAATACGGTCAAAGGCTTTCAACTTCAGTGGCAACAATTCGATGAAATCCTGCGCTGTTCGGTTGTCTTTCATAGTAGCATACATACTAGTGTTTCCGGCCGTGATTTTAATTCTTCTCTGAACTGTGTAAGAAGCATCACTCTCGGTGGTGATCGAGATACCGGAAGCTTTTTGGGGCGTTGCAGACATGTCAGGCAAACTTGTTGGTTGCATACTATTTGGTGGGGTATTCGCCAAGCCCCAGACAGCTTGTAAAGCGATTAGCCCCAGCACCAGTATGAATGCCGTGGCTTTTCTCATGGCATTAATACCCTAATGTCTTCAACCAGGCAGCTACATCATCTGCACAATTCTGTACGGTATCTCTGGAAACAGTAAAGCCGTTTTTAATAACATTAGCATTCGGCTGTAATGCGGCAATGGTGCTCACCGTATTAGAAAACCCGCTTCCTCCGTGGGTATTGAACGGGACAATGGTTTTGCCGGACAGATCATGACTTTCAAGGAAAGAGTACAAAATCATCGGCATGTCGCCCCACCAGTTGGGATATCCCAGAAAAACTACATCATACTGCCCAAGGTTCTCTACTTTTTTTGCAAGCTCCGGTCTTGCTTTATTATTCTGTTCTGTTTTGGCCAAATCTACCAGTGCTCTGTGATTGGTAGGATACGGTGTTTTCGGTTCAATACGAAAGATGTCGGCGCCGGTATTTTTTTGAATCAAATTCGCCACATATTGGGTGTTGCCTAAAACTTCGCCGTTAATGACCACCGTGCTGTTTGCCTCTTCCTGGTTCATATTATTGGGATTGGTCGTTTCTGGCATGGAAAAGTACACTACCAAAGTTTTCTTGCCGTCTTTATTGGCTGCTGAGGCTCCGGAAGGAGGAACGGTTGTCTTACCTTGCTCGCTATTGGAAGGCTTCGGTTGTGGAGAGCTATTGTTGGATTGATTTTTACTGCTGCCGCAGCCCGCCAAACCGGCCAGCATAATGATCACAGCTAAAACAAGTGTTAACGTTTTTTTCATTATTAGTCCTCCTAATTTACGCAGATGCGCCTATTATTTAGAGCGGATTCGCTCAACCTTATTATGCCCCACATAAAATAATGACCGTTATCCCATTTCTCTCGAATGCTTGCCTAATTGTATCAATCACTTAAAACCATTCGGGGGAGTGCAGATATTATCGCACTCCCCCGAATGGTTTTTATTCGTCTGTCTGTTGGTTATAACTGACTTTTACACGCTTTAGATCTTCTTTCGGCGGCAGGCCAAACATACGGGAATATTCCCGACTGAACTGTGATGGGCTTTCATAGCCTACCCGAAATGCGACTTCAGCGGCATCGGCTGCCTCGGATAATAAGAGGCGCCTTGCTTCGTATAAGCGCAGTTGTTTTTGGAACTGCAGAGGACTCATGGCGGTTACCTCTTTAAAGTGCCGATGAAACGAAGAAACACTCATATTTGCCATTTCCGCCAGATCTTCAATCCGAAAAGCCTGATCATAGCGATGCATGAGGCGTTCAATGACGTTTTTAATTCGATAGGTATAGCTTCCTTCGATCGCAAGCTGTTCCAATTTTTCCCCATGCTGTCCTTGCAGAACCCGATAGAGAATTTCCTTCGTAACGAGAGGGGCAAGTACCGGGATATCGACGGGATTGTCCAGCAAACGAACCAGCCTGAGTACCGCATCCAACAAAGAAGTCTCAATCTGGCTGACAAAAATAGCATGACTGGATGTTTCTTTTGAAGCGATACGAGTTTCTAGATTACTGAGAACATCCATGACATCTTTTGGCGTAAACTCCAGCTTAAGAGACAGATACGGAAGGTTGGGGGAGGCTTCCACAACTTGGCCGATAACGGGCACGTCAACGGATGCAACAAGGTAATCGGCAGGGCTGTACCGAAAGCGCTCCTGGGCTAGCCATACGTCCTTTGCGCCCTGAACGACAATGCATAAGGAAGGTTTAAAAACTCCATAAGCGGGTCCGGTAATCGTTGTCTGGCGGTTAAAAAATAAAGACGGAATAGCGGTCGCATGAACACCGTCCTGGACAGAATAGGCTTCAATAATTTTGGCGAGCTCATCCTGCAGCTTATCTATTTGTTCAGACATAAGATCCTCCTGTTCTTCAGCCTTGAGTAAGTCTATTATAATACACATTTGGCTGCTTGCAAGTAGCTTAGACAGGATTAGGCAATTATTTGATATAAATGAGATATCGGTTGCTTGCCGATTAGATGCATAATGAAGATGGCAAAGGCTATAATGCCTTTGTCATCCAATATCGAGTAGGCAGCGAGAAAGATACCTGCGAGGATTTGGCAGCCGCCATTTTTTATATCTTTAGCAATCGGACTTATTACAAGTTGCTACAGAAGATTACTCTGTATGGGGTAGTTCTGAAGGGGCAAGGATGGCCGCGAATATCGACCATGGTTTCGGGCCTGGCATTGGCACAGCAACGGAGGGATGGCTGGAGGCGGCAGTTCAATTTTGGGAGAAGCATATGGCTTCCCATACTATCAGGCGGCCATCTGACAGTGTGAAGCGAGAAAATAACGGTAGACTTAGTAATAAACGAGAGAAGGAATTAAAAATGCCCCAAAATGTACTTGTATTATCAGCAAGTCCTCGAATAGGAGGGAATTCCGATACGCTATGCGATCAATTTATTAAAGGAGCAGAAGCCTCCGGAAATACGGTAGAAAAAATCTATGTGCATAACCAGGCAATTGGTTACTGTATGGCCTGTTATGCCTGTAAGAAAACAGGTGCTTGTATACAGAAGGATGATATGGCTGCCATTCTTGCTAAGCTGGTGGCTGCCGATGTGATTGTCCTTGCGACGCCCGTCTATTTTTATACGATGGATGGACAGCTTAAAACTCTGATCGACCGCACACTGCCGCGTTATACAGAAATACGCGACAAGGAATTTTATTTCATCGCCACGGCGGCTGACGAAAAAGCTGCTATGGAGCGTACGATGGATGGGCTTCGCGGCTTTACCGATTGTTTGCCAGGTGCTAAGGTCAGAGGGCTTATCTATGGGGCCGGTGCCTGGCAAAAAGGCGATATCCAAGGTAACAAAGCCATGGAAGAAGCGGTGAATAAGGGAATGGGGATTTAATTGATGCAGAAGGAATGCCTGTGATTATAAGATACCAGTCTTCATCGAAATGACTACTTTACATCGCTGGAGATTCATCTGTTGCGCAATATGATAGGATTAGGCAATTATTTGGTATAAACGTGATAGGATTGACTGTTTTATTTGCGCATAATAAAAAGGACGAAGTTGTTCATTCCTTACTATGAATTACTTTAGCAAATATAGATAACAGATAAGGGAGCATACAGAGCATCATGAGCAACATCCGGAAAATTTACATGCTGACTATGATCAGCTTCTTGATTGGCACCTCGCAATTCGTCATCGTGGGTATTTTGGATAAAGTCGCTGCCTCCGCCGGTGTATCGGTCGCAACAGCAGGACAGCTGATTACCGCTTTTGCGCTTGCCAGCGCAATCGGCACTCCCCTTGTCATGGTAGCGACGGCGAAGCTGGACCAGCGCAGGCAACTGCTGCTGGCGCTTGCAATTTTTTTAGTTGGCATCGCTATAACACTTGCCCTTCCGGGCTTTGGCTTCCTGATGGCTTCCCGCATTGTAATGGGGGTCGGAACGGGCGTCTTCGTAGTCACCGCCTATGCGATAACGGCGAAGCTGGCTTCTCCCGGACGCCAAGGTGAAGCCATGTCCAACATATCCATGGGTTTTAGTGCCTCGCTGGTATTCGGCGTCCCGATTGGCCGCATCATCACAGCAGCGTATGATTGGCAGACGATTTTTTGGGGTATCGGCTTTCTCAGTTTGCTGGGAACGTTAGCGGTCGCCCGGTTGCTTCCCGCCCTGTCAGGCAAAACGCCGGCTCCTCTCGGTGAGCAATTTGCACTCTTAAGGAGACCGAGTATAGCGGCTGCCCTTGGAATGACATTTTTCGTATTTATTGGCTTTTCGGTGGTTAATACGTATATCACGCCCTTCCTGGCAGCTCTCAGGACGATGAGTGAACAGGAAATGAGCAGCATTCTTTTCGCCCTGGGCATTGCGAGCTTGATCGGCTCCAAACTAGGCGGGTTCCTGGCGGATCGACTCGGTACTCCTCGTACGCTCATTGGCAGCATGACCGTTCAGACGTTGTCCCTCGCGCTCGTGTCCATCACCTCAGGTTCAGTAAGCTTTACCATCCTGCTGATCCTGTTGTGGGCGACTTCAGCCTGGACGTTCGGCCTGACTCAGAGCTTTAATATCGTTTCGCTTGCGCCGGAAGCCTCCGGTATCATGCTGAGTCTGAATAGCTCCTTCGTGCAGCTTGGTTTTGCCGTCGGTGCTGGCATCGGTGGCATCGCCATGGGAGGCTCGTCAATCATGATCGTTAGTTGGCTCGGTGCCGCAGCGATCGCAATTGCGCTTTGCATCGCGGTTGTTTCTTTCGGCTTTTGCCGCTTGAGGTATCAAACATGCGATGAGTAAATGAATACGAATCTTAAAAGAGACGCTGAATGGACGGACGCGAAACGCTTGGGGATTTGTTTTGAAAGAATATAAACATGATAAACAAAAGGAGGAGTTATTATGCAAAACGTAACTTTGAACAATGGTGTTGAGATGCCTATTTTGGGTTTTGGCGTTTATCAGATCGCCGACACGCAGGAATGCGAACGGTGTGTTTATGATGCGATCATGACAGGCTATCGTTTGATTGATACCGCTGCCTCATATCTGAACGAGGAAGCGGTTGGCCGAGGAATAAAACAAAGTGGCGTACCTAGAGAAGAACTGTTCATTACGACTAAGCTCTGGATTCAGGACACCGGTTACGAGAATACAAAGAAGGCTTTCGAGAAGTCGCTGAAAAGATTGCAATTGGATTATCTGGATTTGTATTTAATCCATCAGCCGTTTGGTGATGTATATGGTTCTTGGCGCGCTATGGAGGAACTGTATCGTGAAGGGAAAATGAGGGCGATTGGAGTTAGTAACTTCCAAATGGATCGTCTGGTGGATTTGATCGCTCATAATGAAGTGGTTCCTGCCGTAAATCAGGTTGAAACCAATCCATTCTGTCAGCAAATAGAAAGTGCCAAACTTATGAAAGAGAATCATGTTCAAATCGAATCCTGGGCTCCTTTTGCAGAAGGGAAAAATAACTTGTTCCAGAACGAAGTTTTGGTATCACTGGCTCAAAAGTATAACAAATCAGTTGCCCAGGTGGTTTTACGCTGGTTGACGCAACGAGGAGTGGTTGCGATTTCAAAGTCCGTTCGCAAAGAAAGAATGATTGAAAACTTCAATGTTTTAGACTTTGCATTAAGCCAGGAGGATATGGAAAAAATTGCAACATTGGATACAAAAAAAAGCTGCTTCTTTTCCCATAACGATCCGGAAATCGTGAAATGGCTTTGTGCCCGTAAGATTGATATTTAAAGATAAAGCTCAATATAGAATAAGTCCATCAAAGGAGATGTTTTGAAACGATGAGTTTCACAATGTATGTACCTACAAAAATTTTATTTGGTGCAGGAATGCTAAGTGAGCTTCACAAACAGGAACTGCCAGGTAAAAAAGCGATGATTGTGATTTCCAACGGCAAGTCAACCAGAGCCAACGGCTATTTGGCGCGAACGGAAGAACAGCTTTGTTTGGCTGGCGTGGAATCGGTTGTGTTTGATAAAGTGCAGCCGAATCCGGTGAAGGACAAGGTGATGGAAGGCGCTGCTTTTGCCAGAGAAAATGGCTGTGATTTTATAGTGGCTCTTGGCGGCGGCAGCTGCATTGACTCGGCCAAAGCAATTGCCATTATGGCGGTAAACGACGGTGATCTATGGGATTATGTCGCCAGTGGCACCGGCAAGAAAAAAACGATTGGTAATGAGCCGCTGCCGATTGTTGCTATCAGCACGACGGCGGGAACAGGTTCCGAGGCGGATGCAGGCTGTGTAATTACCAATCCGTTAACGAACGAGAAAGTCGGTATTAAGACGCCGCTGCTTTTTCCAAAACTCTGCATCGAAGATACGGAGTTGATGAAGAGCGTGCCGCCACTGCTTACGGCTTATCAGGGCTTTGATGCGCTGAGCCATAGCCTGGAAGGCTATGTGTCCAAATTTGCCAATCTCATGAGCGATATGTATGCCATTACAGCAATTGAAAATGTCGGACGCTATCTGGCTCGTGCGGTCAAGGACGGCAGTGATATGGAAGCCAGAGAGCATGTGGCTTTCGGGAATATCCTGTCCGGCACGGTCATGTGCGTCGGCACAACCTCCAGCCAACATTCTCTGGAGCATGCTTTATCGGCGTATCATGAAAATCTGCCGCATGGCGCAGGCCTCATCATGCTCAGCCGTGCCTATTTTACGAACATCATTGAGCAGCATGTATGTGATGACCGCTTCATCCGCATGGCTAAAGCCATGGGCATGGAAGATGCCAATAATCCGCTGGATTTTATCACGATGCTCGAAAAGCTTTTAGAGGATTGCGGCGTAGCCGATTTAAAGATGAGCGACTATGGTATTACACCGGCTGAATTTCCGAAAATGGCTGATAACGCGCTGGGTCCGATGGGCGGACTCTTCGCCTGCGACCGTGCGCGGTTGACCAAGGAAGACTGTATCGCAATCTATGAAAAATCTTATAAATAACAAAAAACGGCTCCGGGCTATAAAATATCGGCCTGTGTAAAATAACCCAAAACTAACTAAAAGAAAGAAGCTGAAAGCATGGAAAAACGTATGTTAGGCAAAAGCGGTTTAGAGGTTTCAGTAATTGGGCTTGGCTGTATGGGCATGAGCCACGGCTATGGTCCGGCTTCTGATAAAAAGGAAGCCATCGCAGTCATTCATCAGGCCATTGATTTGGGCGTAACTTTTTTTGATACGGCAGAGATTTATGATGACAATGAAATCCTGGTCGGTGAAGCATTAGCTTCCTATCACGATAAAGTCATCATTGCAACGAAATGCGGCATTAAAAATGTCAACGGGAAACAGGTGGTGGACGGACGCCCGGAAGAAATCCGCAAATCGGCAGAAGAGTCCCTAAAACGCCTGAGGGTTGATGCAATTGATCTCTATTATCTACACCGGGTGGATACAAGCGTCCCTATCGAAGAAGTGGCGGGAACCATGAAGGAACTGATGCAGCAAGGGAAAATTCGCCACTGGGGACTTTCGGAAGCCGGAGTGCAGACGATTCGCCGGGCTCATGCAGTCTGTCCGGTAACGGCGATTCAAAGTGAATATTCCATGATGTGGCGCCAGCCGGAAGAAGAATTGTTGCCTGTACTGGAAGAACTGGGAATTGGCTTCGTTCCCTTCAGCCCGTTGGGAAAGGGATTTTTGACAGGCGCTATTCAACAGGATGCAAGCTTCGACAACGCAGATTTTCGCCGTATGGTTCCACGTTTTACACCGGAAAACATTGCGGCAAACCAAGAACTTGTAAACCTTGTAAAAAATGTGGCTGCTGCTAAGAGTGTAACCCCGGCGCAGATTGCGCTCGCCTGGGTACTTGCGCAGAACCCGTGGATTGTTCCGATTCCCGGCACTCGTAACATGAAGCGCCTGGAAGAAAATTTAGGAGCGGCAGCCGTCCGGCTGTCTGTGCGGGAACTGGCTGCGTTGAATGAAGCGCTCGATAAAATCAAAGTGTCCGGAGATCGTTATCCGGCAGGTTCCGACGCGGCCAAACGGGTCGGAAAATAGAGTGGTTGCCGTACACAACCTCAGCCATGTCATCAATTAATTTAAAGGAGGGTTCTATGAGTATGAAGCATCGTAAACTATTTGCCGCATTCCTACTGTCGACCAGCATTATTCTGTCGGGGATTGCAATGGCTGCCGGAAGGGACAATCCTAAACCTCTGATCATCCAAGAGCAGGGCAGCTTCGCAGTGGGCGGAACGGTGGTTAAACATCCAGGTACATACGACAACCGTAATTTTAACAATTGGAATCCCATTCCCGAAGGTCAGACATACCATGGAGACCATGCGTATGTATTTTATCAGATCCCGGTGAAAGCCCGAAAACTTCCTCTCGTGTTCCTACATGGTGCAGGCCAGTCTTCAAAAACATGGGAAAGCACCCCGGACGGACGCGAAGGCTTCCAGAATATATTTTTGCGTCGTCAATTCGGGGTCTATCTCATAGACCAGCCTCGTCGCGGTAAAGCCGGACGTAGCACTGTCGCTACTGCGATTGATCCTACGCCGAATGAACAAATGTGGTATGACATCTTTCGTGTAGGACTTTGGCCGGATTATTTCCCCAATGTACAATTTCCACGTGATGCAGAAAGTCTGAATCAGTACTTCCGCCAGATGACTCCCAATACGGGACCTTTTGATCTGGAACTGGTCTCCGCTACAACGGCTGAACTGTTTGATAAAACGGGGCCGGGGATTCTTGTAACACACTCGCAGGGAGGATTGCCGGGCTGGTATGCGGGCATAAAGAACACGAATATAAAAGCGGTCGTTGCTTATGAGCCGGGAAGTTATGTTTTTCCCGAGGGAGAATTGCCCGAACCCATGCCGAGTCTGACCGGTGATTTAAGCGGCCGGGCTGTCCCTGTGGATGATTTCATGAAGCTCACAAAAATTCCTATTGTACTCTATTTCGGTGATAATATACCGGAAGAACCTTCGGAGCAACTTGGGGCAGAAAACTGGCGTGTAAGGCTGCAGTTAGGCAGGAAGTTTGTAGACACGGTGAATAAATACGGTGGAGATGCAACTCTTGTCGAACTGCCGAAAATAGGTATATACGGTAACACTCATTTTCCGTTCTCTGACCTCAATAACGTTCAAATAGCCGATTTGTTGTCCGATTGGATGAAGGAGAAAGGGATTGATAAATATAAATAATTGTAATGTAGCTATCATAAGCGGCTGCTAAAAAGAAATCGTTCATTTGGTTGAGGCATACAACTTGAGGCCGATAAGGCTGTAGAAGCACTGAAAAACGATACGTACGGATTTGGCATCGAACGGCGCAAAAATTGTTCTGGCAGCCCGCAAGGAAGAAGAACTAAAACGGTTAAAGCCGTCCATATGTGATGCCGGTGGAGATGCGGTATATTATGTGACAGATGTAACGAAAAAAGAGCAGGTAGCGGCCATGGTTGACTATGCTCTGCAGCAGTATGGGCAGATTGATGTTCTGATTAACAATGCAGGTACAATGCCGGGGTCTTTTTTATACAAGAATAATACAGAGGAATGGGATCAATTGATAGATGTCAATATCAAAGGTGTTTTGTATGGAATTGGAGCGGTACTTCCTCATATGCGGGAAAGAAAAACAGGGCATATCATCAACGTATCCTCGACTGCAGCCCATGAAAGTGTACTGCCGGGAGTTACCGTGTACTAGGCCACAAAAACAGCTGTAAAAGTAATCAGTGAGGGTCTTCGAAGAGAGGAAGCTATGGCAGGCACCAATATTCGTGTTACCAATATGTCACCGGGAGCTATTGACACGGATTTGAAGTATACAGTGACCGATCCAGAAATGAAGATTGCTGTCATGCAGGCATATAGTGAAAATACTCTTTCTCCGGAAGACATGGCACATGCAATACACTTTGCAATCAGTGAAGAGAGCAATATTGCGATCAATGAAATCATTGTCCGTCCAGCAAATCATTGTTAAAGCAAAACCTGGTTTTGATCCGAAACTAATGCGCTCCTCTAAAAGGGGGGGGCGAACCTTTACGCAAAATTCCTATTTCGCGAATCAGTATCACGATTCTATCAAATGACACGTGGAGTGCACAGTTCTGCTGAAAAGAAAACACAGCCCATGAAGCCAGACGCCGTCTGGGTTTATTGGCTGTAGGAAAATGTGGTATATGTTTCCGCAGACGTAGGCAGAAAACATCAGACAAGTCTCCATTTGGATTCTGAGGCGTCACAGCGGTTACCACCATTGGCTATGTCGATGTTTTGACCGGCCCCTCGCTGATCGGCTTTATTTCTCACACGACCAACCTGCTTGTAACGGCAAGCGCGGGTGTTTGCAAAGTCGTGGGGGCGCTCCCTAATCGACTAATCAATGCTAAATGGAACTAAGAACGAGTGTGAAGCTGAAAGTGAGCCGGTTGAGGTGGTTAGAAATCACCTTGACCGGCTTTTTTGAATTTATTCAGACATGTGTGTGCTGTGGTTGGGGGATAGAAACTAATTCTACGGTCGCGTGTAGGGAGTAGATGATTGCTTCTAAAGTTCCTAACCTTCAGAGACTCCGGGGCGACCTTGAAGTGTCATCATAGTTGCTGTCATTGTGGCTACCAGTTTTGGTTCTTCTGAACCTAAAGCAAAAACTTCGCCTGAGCAAACAGTAATAGTCTTCCCCGGCTTGACGACCATACCTCTGGCTAGAAACCTTTCGCCCTTCGCAGGGGCAAGAAGATTAACCTTAAATTCAATTGTCAGGACCGAAGCGCCGGCAGGCATTAGACTCAAAGTTGCATAACCGCAGGCACTATCAACGATGGTTGTTATAATGCCCGCATGTAGGAAACCGTGTTGTTGGGTAAGATTATCACGAAACGGCATTAGAATCTCAATTTCACCCGGAAAGACCTTGACTAGTTCCGCACCGATTGAATTCATTACCGTTTGCTGGGCAAAACTTGATTGGACACGGTTTGCAAAATCAGGAGTTTGTGGTATAAATCCGTTTTTTGATTCCATATTACTCTCACCCTTTTTTGTATAGTCATTTATTTACCGTTAGGGCTGGACGTACACGATGAGCATCTGATGCAGCAACCGGTATTGTAATTTTTGAGAGAACAACACCAGAGAAAATAAGTGCTGCGCCTATATAGCCTTTTACATTCAGCACTTCATGCAGGAAAATATAGGATAGAACCGCAGAGAATACCGGCTCCAGAGAAAAGATTAGTCCAATCTTTTCGGGTGACATATAGCGTTGTACCATGGGCTGGACAACAAAACCGTATGCACTGCAAATCAATCCAAGGCCAATGATTGCACCCCATTGTATCGATGTTTCCGGTAGCGAGGGGGTATGCTCTCCAGAATTGGCACGAGTATCACGGTGGTACTGGCTAAAAATCCTGCCGTGGAAGCAGTTGTATGGTTTACACCATAAACCAGCCCAGCGAAAAGCAGAAAAAGCAGTATTCCCATCAAGGTGCCTTTTGCTAAGACGGATGAAGTAAGCGCACGAAAGCGGGGTAAAAAGATTACTGCCATACAGGTAAAAGCTATTCCAAAGCGCAGAGCAATTAAATTGAATGGGCTGATACTATCCAGTCCTATTTTCATTAGCAGGTAGGAAGAACCCCATGCGAGGGATACGCTCATCATGAGAAGCTCTGCTTTTTTATTATTCATTTTAATTCACAAACCATCCCTTGCACACATCTATCCAGCCTGCAGGTGTGGAATGGGTTTCAAGTTCTTCTAAAGTCAATTTTATTGTGCTGTTTAAGCTGCCTCCAGCCGTATATATGATGTCGAAGCGTTTGAGGGACACATCCAGGTATACACGTACACCTTCATTGATAGCAAAGGGACAAACCGCGCCCGGAAAGTGACCTATATATGTTTCTACAAGTTCGCCCGGTATCATTTTTGCTTTTTGGTGAAAGCAGGCTTTGTATTTAGTGTTATCTATTTTGGCATCACCAGCCATTACAATCAGAGTAGGTTGTTCATCGAGAAAGACTGACATTGTTTTTGCAATCCGTTCCGGCGCACAACCAATCGACATCGCCGCCTGCTCCACTGTGGCCCCAATCTGTTCCCGTTCCACGACACGCTCGCCTAGATCCACTCCATCAAAATATTCTTTAACTTTTACCAAAGACATATTTCATCACCTTTTCTTGTGCTTTGTTGTTATGTAGTATATACTGCTCTATAATATAAGTAAAACAAATATCTCTTATCCAAGCATTAGGAAAGGTAATTTGTAAAAAATATGAACCGATATCTTGCGCTTCAAAAAATTATAGAGATTGGGAGCTTTACCAAGGCAGCAGAAGCCCTTGGCTACACCCAATCTGCTATGAGTCAAATGATCTCATCGTTAGAAGACGAATTGTCCATTAAATTGCTATATCGTTCCCGTGTGGGAGCAAAGCTGACATTAGAGGGTGCAGATTTATACCCATTTATTGAAAGAACCATTTTACAATATCAAGCCATGCAGGGAAAAGCAAACGAGATAAAAGGTTTGGAAACGGGAGTAATCCGCATAGGTACGCTTGCAAGTATTTCCTGCCACTGGATGCCACAGCTAATAAAAGAGTTTCAAGAACTCTATCCCAATGTGCAGTTTATTCTCCATCAGGGAGATTATAGTTCTATACAGGAGTGGATAAAAGTTGGGGCTGTAGATTTCGGTTTTATCACTCCGCCTGCCGTAACTGGTTTGCAAACAATTACTATAAAAGAAGGACGCATGTTAGCAGTTCTGCCAGCCAACCATAAATTGGCTTCCTATCGTACGGTTAGTTTGCATGAAATAGTGAACGAGCCATTTATTTTGTTAGAGGAAGGTCATTTTAGCGAACCAATGGAAGCGTTTCATGCTTGCAATTTAGAACCGAACATAAAATTTTGTATCCATGACGATTATGCAATTATGACAATGGTAGAAGCGGGATTGGGTATCAGCATTTTGGCAGAGCTTGTGCTGCGCCGTACGAATTATAATATTGTCTCGCTGCCGGTTGATCCTCCTGTGATCAGAACACTTGCAATCGGATATAAAGATAAAAATAGTTTGCCGATTGCGAGTAAATATTTTATTGAGTATTTGATCTCTAATATAGAAAAGCTACCTTAATTTAGGTGCTATGAAAGCAGCATTCGAAAAATGTTGACCAATGAAAAAATATAAAGGTGATGCTTTACTGCTAAAGACCTAAACAGTGGACTTCCTAACCAAGAAACTGTCAGATTATACCGGCCAAGTGCCGCAGTATTACGTGGAAGACAGCCATTCCACAATTATTCTGAATGGAAGATGTTGTCAAGGAGATTTCCTTTTTATTATACGTAATGGATTAGTGTAGGGATGTAGGGATATTGGCTGGCTTCCATCAGTATCATTGATTCATGGTATTAAAATAATGGGAGTATTTTTCTGAAGTTCTTGACAAAGTATTGGGCAATGAGTATAATAACAACCATAACTTAATACATAAAAGTGAAGACGGAAAAAGTAGATGTATACTTGCTATGCAGAGAGCTGATGGTTGGTGAGAATCAGTTAGTGGTATAGATTGAAGTTCATTCCTGAACTGCGAGGCTGAACGATAGTAGGCTGAGCCGGGTTGGCATTCGTTAATGTGCTATGAGTTGATCTGATTCGGAACTTTCCGTCCCTTGCGGTAGCGCTTTTTTATTTCGACGGATAACTAGGGTGGTACCGCGATGCACGTCCGTCGTCCCTTTTTAAGGGACGATTTTTTATTAGAAAAGGATGGGTGAACGGTATGTTGAGAAATTTAAGACAGAAAAAAATGATCGCCTTAGCAGTAGGAGCTATATTAACGATGGGTGTTTTTGCTGGCTGCGGCGGTGAAAAAAAGGAAGCAGGTTCAGAAAAGGCTAAGGTCTACCAGATTGGCGTTCTCCAAATGGTGCAGCATGGTGCTTTAGACGACTCTAACAAAGGCTTTGTGGACGGACTTGCTTCTAAGGGTTATAAAGACGGTGCAAACATTAAAATTGATCAGCAGAATGCACAGGGCGATCAATCAAATTTAAAAACCATTAGCCAACGTTTTGTTAATAACAAAGTGGATTTGATTTTCGCCATTGCTACACCGGCAGCACAGATTGTTGCGAATGAAACAAGAACAATCCCTATTGTGGGAGCCGCGATTGTAGATTACAAGACCGCAAAACTGGTTCAATCCAATGAAAAACCTGGTGGAAATGTTACCGGGACAACGAATTACAATCCTCCAAAGAGACAGATTGACTTAGCACTTAAACTTTTTCCGAATGCAAAAACAGTGGGTGCATTATATACCTCCAGTGAATTAAATGCTCAGTTACAAGTCAAGGCAATGAAAGAATATGCCGCTGAAAAGGGTTTGACTGTTATTGAAGCTACCGTTTCAAACGTAAATGATATTCAACAGGCAGCGCAGAGTTTACTTGGTAAAGCGGATTTCATCTATTGTCCAACAGATAATAATTTAGCTTCCGCCATGTCCAATGTTGCCAAGATAACGGTACCTGCAAAGATGCCGGTTTTTGTTGGCGATGAAACCATGGTTAAGACCGGTGGAACAGCGGGCATTTCAGTAAACTTCTATAAACTTGGTTTCCAAGCCGGTGAAATGGCAGCCGACATACTTTCGGGCAAGTCAAAAACAGCTGATATGCCGATAGGTTCGCAAGCAGAGGTAAAGGTTATTATCAACAAAGAAGCAGCTAAAGCGATTGGTCTAATCATACCGGAAGAACTGATGAAAGAGGCTAAGTAAGAACAATGCCTATAGGAAAGGAGTTCGGAAGAACCCTCTCCTATAGGCTATACAGGTTTACTCAGTATCCTGAGGCTAAACTTTAAGAGAATTTACGTGCCGTCTCCCGGTAGCGCTTTCACAGGAGCCAGCATGCTTAATACATGGGAGGAAGAATAAATGAGTGATTTAATAGTTTCTACTGTAGCCCAGGGACTGCTTTGGTCCGTGATGGCTATAGGTTTATATTTGACTTTCCGCACGTTACTTATTGCGGATTTAAGTGTGGAAGGCACCTTCCCGCTGGGAGCTGCCGTTGCGGCGGTACTGTTGGATGAAAAACACAGCCCTGCAACTGCTATTTTTGCAGCAGGCATAGCCGGTATGCTGGCAGGCGCTGTTACCGGGTTATTGCATACAAAATTGAAAATACCCGCATTGTTAGCGGGCATTTTGACTATGATTGCATTATATTCAGTAAATTTACGAGTTATGGGGAAAGCGAACTTATCTTTGTTAAATACCGATACGGTATATACATCTTTAGCATTTTTAAATTTATCACCGAATATGACTACGTTCGTGGTTGGTCTTATCATTGCCGTATTAATCCCAGTCTTGTTATATATGTTCTTTGGTACAGAAATAGGGATGGCTTTGCGGGCTACCGGCAATAATCCTCAAATGATACGGGCAATGGGGGTTAATACAGATAATATGTTATTACTGGGGCTAGTGATCAGTAACGGCCTGGTAGCTGTAGCGGGAGCCTTTATCGCACAGAACAACGGCTTTGCCGATGTTGGTATGGGCGTAGGTACAATCGTAATTGGTCTTGCCTCCGTTATTATTGGGGAAGTGTTATTCGGCTCAAAAAGCGTTAAAAATTCTCTGATTTCTGTTGTGTTGGGCTCCATTGTTTATCGTATTGTTATTGCGGTTGTATTGTATCTAGGCATGCCGCCAAACGATCTGAAGCTATTCACCGCTATTTTGGTTGCGATTGCTTTATCCTTACCTTTGTTCAAAGCAAAATGGGATAGCAGAAAGGTGGGGGTGAAATGTTACGAGTAGATGGTATCAGTAAAACATTCTTCGCCGGTACGGTGAATGAGAAGCTGGCTTTGAAAAACGTAAGCCTGGAAATGAAACCCGGTGATTTTATTACGGTAATCGGCGGTAACGGGGCAGCCTTACGGAAGCCAAAGCTGCTATTATTAGATGAGCATACCGCAGCATTGGATCCCAAAACAGCAGAAAAGGTATTGGAACTGACGAAGAATATAGTGGAGGAAAATGGTCTAACGACACTGATGATTACCCATAATATGCGGGATGCATTGCGTTTTGGCAACCGATTGCTGATGCTGAATGATGGGAAAATTCTGCTGGACATTCATGGAGCAGAAAAATCAAAAATGACAGTTCATGACCTGCTGGATGCCTTCGAACATTCAGGCGCTGACGATATCAGCGACCGTATGCTGCTGAGCTGAAATAAGATATAACCGGTAATTTCGATTAGGCAACAGAAGACGGATGTCTTTTTCTACTGCTTTTTTGCGAATGTTACTTTACACTATCGACTTTAAAAATAGCTATTGACAAACGATTGGTTCACAAGTAAAATCATATCAATATCAAATTGCAAATAGTAATGACGGAAAAAAGTAGGTTTATGGGTGCTAAACAGAGAGCCGGTGGTTGGTGCGAACCGGTTAGTGACATATACTGAAGTACCTTCCTGAACTGCGAAGCTGAACATACAGTAGGCTGAGCCGGCGTGGCTGCCGTTATTTGGCTATAAGGTGATCTGATTCGAGATTATTAGGGTGGTACCGCGGAACTTTCCGTCCCTTGCGGTAACGCCTTTTTTATTTCGACGGATAACTAGGGTGGTACCGCGATGCACGTCCGTCGTCCCTTTTTAAGGGACGATTTTCTATGAGAAAAGGATGGGTGAACGGTATGTTGAAAAATTTACGTCAGAAGAAAATGATAGCCTTAGCCATAGGGGCCGTGTTAGCGGTTGGCGTCATTGCCGGCTGCGGTGGTGAAAAAAAGGAAGCAGGCGCGGAAAAAAGTAAGGTCTACCAGATTGGCGTACTCCAAATGGTGCAGCATGGCGCTTTAGACGACTCGAACAAAGGCTTTGTGGACGGACTTGCTTCCAGGGGTTATAAGAACGGTGAGAATATCAAAATCGATCAGCAGAATGCTCAGGGCGACCAGGCAAATTTAAAAACCATCAGCCAACGGTTTGTGAATAACAAGGTGGATTTAATTTTCGCCATTGCGACACCGGCGGCGCAAATTGTTGCAAATGAAACCAAAACGATCCCGATTGTGGGAGCAGCGATTGTGGATTACAAGACGGCAAAGCTGGTTCAATCCAATGAAAAACCTGGCGGGAATGTTACCGGGACAACGAATCACAATCCCCCCAAGAGACAGATCGACTTAGCGCTTAAACTGGTTCCAAAGGCAAAAACAGTGGGGGCGTTATATACTTCCAGTGAAGTGAATTCTCAGATACAAGTCAAGGCCATGAAAGAATATGCCGCTGAAAAGGGTTTGACGGTGATTGAAGCTACCGTTTCAAACGTAAATGATATTCAACAGGCAGTGCAGAGTTTACTTGGCAAAGTGGATTTCATCTATTGCCCAACAGATAATAATATAGTATCCGCTATGTCTAATATTGCCAAGATAACAGTACCTGCAAAGATGCCGGTATTCATTGGCGATGAAGCCCCGATTAAGACTGGTGGTGCGACAGCAGGCATTTCAGTAAACTTCTATAAACTCGGTTTCCAAGCCGGTGAAATGGCAGCCGATATTCTGTCCGGCAAATCAAAACCAGCCGATATGCCGATCGGTTCGCAAGAAGATGTAAAGGTTATTATCAACCAAGAAGCATCTAAAGCGATTGGTCTAGTCATACCGGAAGAACTAAGGAAAGCGGTTGAATAAGAACAATCCTGCTCATTCATCAGGTAAACTATCTCTATGTCGTTTTTACCATAAAAGCAGCGGGATGAATCCCGCTGCTTTTGATCCGCCAGCTCTTAATGCTAGATCCTGCCATGGTATTAAAACCATTGGACTATTTTCTGAAGTATAATGGAAATAGTATAATGGAAATAGGTATTGACAAAATAGTATATTGCCAGTAAAATCATATCAACATCAAATTGCAAATAGTAATGACGGAATAAGTAGGCTTATGGATGCTATACAGAGAGCCGGTGGTTGGTGCGAACCGGTTGGTGACATATGCTGAAGTACCTTCCTGAACTGCGAGGCTGAACGATAGTAGGCCGAGCCGGATTGGCACTCGTTACTGTGCTATGAGTTGATCTGATTCGAGATTATTAGGGTGGTACCGCGGAACTTTCCGTCCCTTGCGGTAGCGCTTTTTTTATTTCGATGGATAACTAGGGTGGTACCGCGATGCACGTCCGTCGTCCCTTTTTTAAGGGACGATTTTTTATTAGAAAAGGATGGGTGAACGGTATGTTGAAAATTTTACGTCAGAAGAAAATGATCGCCTTAGCAATCGGGGCCGTGTTAGCGGTTGGCTCCTTTGCCGGCTGCGGCAGTGAAAAGAAGGAAGCGGGCGCAGACAACAGCAAGGTCTACCGGATTGGTGTGCTGCAACTGGTGCAGCACGGCGCTTTAGACGATTCTAACAAAGGTTTTGTCGACGGACTGGCTTCCAAAGGATATAAGGACGGTGCAAACATTAAAATCGATCAGCAGAATGCCCAGGGCGATCAGTCAAATCTAAAAACCATCAGCCAACGGTTTGTGAATAATAAAGTGGATTTAATTTACACGATTGCGACACCGGCAGCCCAGATTGCCGCCAATGAAACCAAAACGATCCCGATTGTGGGAGCGGCGATCACGGATTACAAGGCGGCAAAATTGGTGCAATCCAATGAAAAACCCGGTGGAAATGTTACTGGGACAACAGACTACACGCCTCCGGGAAGGCAGATTGACTTAGCGCTTAAACTGGTTCCGCATGCCAAAGCAGTGGGTGCATTATATACCTCCAGTGAAGAAAACTCTCAGATACAAGTCAAGGCGATGAAGGAATACGCCGCAGAGAAGGGTTTGACTGTTGTTGAAGCCACTGTTACCAACGTAAATGATATTCAGCAGGCAGTGCAGAGTTTGGTTGGTAAAGTGGATTTCATTTATTGTCCGACCGATAATACAATCGCTTCCGCCATGTCCAACATTGTTAAGATCGCAGTACCTGCAAAGCTGCCGGTATTCATTGGCGACGAAGCCCCGATTAAGACCGGGGGAGCGACAGCAGGCATTTCAGTAAATTTCTATAAGCTCGGTTTCCAAGCCGGTGAAATGGCAGCCGATATTTTGTCTGGCAAGTTAAAACCAGCAGATATGCCGATCGGTTTGCAGAAAGAGGCAAAGGTTATTATCAACAAAGAAGCAGCTAAAGCGATTGGTTTAGTTATACCGGAAGAACTGAGAAAAGCGGTTGAATAAGTACCGTGATGAACGCAATCCTGGTTTTTCAATCTATTCTGCTACAGGCTAAAATTACATGTGAGGAAGAAAAAATGAGTGATTTAATCGTTTCTACTGTAGCCCAGGGACTGCTTTGGTCCGTTTTGGCTATGGGTGTATTTTTGACTTTCCGTACGTTAGATATTGCGGATTTAAGTGTGGAAGGCAGCTTTCCGTTGGGAGCTGCCGTAGCGGCGGTATTGTTGACTGGAAATCATAACCCTGCAACTGCTATTATTGCAGCAGGCATCGCCGGTATGCTGGCAGGCGCTGTCACCGGGTTATTGCATACAAAACTGAAAATACCCGCATTGATGGCAGGCATTTTGACGATGATTGCGTTATATTCAGTAATTTTACGAGTTATGGGAAAAGCGAACGTATCTTTATTAAATATCGATACGGTATATACATCGTTAGCATTCTTAAATTTATCACCGAATATGACTACGTTCGTGGTTGGCCTTATTATTGCCGTACTAATCCCAGTCTTGTTATATTGGTTCTTTGGCACGGAGATCGGGATGGCTTTGCGGGCTACCGGCAATAATCCGCAAATGATACGGGCAATGGGGGTTAATACCGATACTATGTTATTACTGGGGCTCGTGATCAGTAACGGCCTGGTAGCTGTAGCGGGAGCCTTTATCGCACAGAACAACGGCTTTGCCGATGTTGGCATGGGCGTAGGTACAATCGTCATTGGTCTTGCCTCGGTTATTATTGGAGAAGTGTTATTCGGCTCAAAAGACTTTAAAAATTCCCTGATTTCTGTTGTACTTGGCTCTATTGCTTATCGTATTGTTATCGCGGTTGTATTGTATCTAGGCATGCCGCCAAACGATCTGAAGCTATTCACCGCTATTTTGGTTGCGATTGCTTTAGCCTTGCCTTTGTTCAAAGCCAAATGGGATAGCAGAAAGGTGGGGGTGTAAATGTTACGAGTAGATGGTATCAGTAAAACATTCTTCGCCGGTACGGTGAATGAGAAGCTGGCTTTAAAAAACGTAAGCCTGGAAATGAAAACCGGTGATTTTATTACTGTAATCGGCGGTAACGGGGCAGCCTTACGGAAGCCAAAGCTGCTGTTATTAGATGAGCATACCGCAGCATTGGATCCCAAAACAGCAGAAAAGGTATTGGAACTGACGAAGAATATAGTGGAGGAAAATGGCCTAACGACACTGATGATTACCCATAATATGCGGGATGCCTTACGGTTTGGCAATAGATTGCTGATGTTAAATGATGGGGAAATTTTGCTGGACATTCATGGAGCAGAAAAATCAAAAATGACAGTCCATGACTTACTGGACGCGTTCGAACATTCCGGCGGGGAAGATGTCAGTGACCGCATGCTACTGAGCTAAAATTATCAAAAACCATCAATATAGGTGATTTCGCGTAAAGAAAAAACTTGACTAACTAAAGTGACATAGGGTGTCATACTAATACACGAAAATCCAATTTCGTGTATTAGTATCGTCTGCTTACTAATAGACACGTGGAGTCTGTCGCATTGATAGAGCGAATGTAGGTTAAAATAGCAGGGGTTCATGGATGTTGAAGGAATCGTATATGGGCTATTTATGTTCGCCTAGACTTCGGTTTAGGCGATCCTAAGTTCTCACAATTTCCGATGTTGCCGGTTGCTACAGAACTAAGAATTTATTAGTATCAGTATTTTCTGTTGTTATGAGTAGAGTGGCGCGTCGGAGCCAATTACCAACTGTCGAAATCGGCCTTCTTGGATCTCAATTATTCACATCATAAGACGGATATCGAAGGAGTAGATGTGAACTTCAAAAAAAACACTATTTCCAGGTATTCATAAAGCTGCCATTCCGTTATAAACTGAGTCACTTACTGGTTCAGCTGAACCACGATGTTGGAGTAAGAGCCACCCCGGTGGGCGGTACTCGAAGTATTCTTTCCTAGTCGCTAATTCCTTATGCTTGCGCATAGATTGTCTTGATTGTCATGTACTGGACACGAAATTAATATAACGAAATTAAGCTCTTGGATATACCAGGAGCTTTTTCACTAAATTGATCACTTGTGGGTATTCTAACTATTAAGATCACAAGGCGGTGAGCATATGAAGAACTTCTTAATGTACAAAATCAAAATTCCTATGTGGGCGTTCCTGGTAGTAGCTCTTTTTGCAGGTGCTGTTTATTATACCCCTTATTTTACCCATTTTCAGCAAAAGCCTCTGCCAATTGAAGAAGCACCAGCCCCTACTGATAAGGCACCCTTATCAACGAGACAAGCCCCGGCGCCACCACCGCAGTCTCAAGTGCACTATGAAATTGTCGATGAAGTTAGTGGGAAAACGTTGATGTATGTATCTATAAAAAAAGTAGATGAAGGTGATGAACTAATTACTGAAGACGGCAAGTGGTACGTTGTTGTAAAAGTGGAAGGGAATCGGGCTACTGCACGGTATTTTGATAAAGTAAAAACACAAGATGGTCTTCCTAAAGGAGGAAACTTTTGATGCATGGCCATTCCCACGCAGTGGTCATGGGGCGCATAGGCATGGTATATCAAGAGAACGAAACCAAAAGGGGCTCACCATTACCATGATTACAACGGTCGCTATTATGGTGCTAGAGTTTTTGGGTGGACTCATAACCAGCAGTCTGGCTTTGCTTTCCGATTCGGGACATATGTTAAGCGACGCGAACCTCTGAGTTCGCCCCAAAGCGGTGATACACAGAGGCATTTAGGCTACGTACACTGACCCCTGATAATGGATACTTAGAAAAATCCATTATCAGGGGTTTCTTTAGTCCCAAAATAAAAAATCCGCTTATTCAGCGGATGGGGAAGATGGGATCGTTCTTGTCGGATGGTAAATCAACCATCATGAATCCGATTTCGGGAATGTCTAGATCAGCTACTTTTTCGAGTTCAACCGTGTCATCCGATCTGAGTGGCCTTGAAGCAGATACATCAGCGTATGCGTCCGTCTTGCTAGTAGCAGTCACAGTCTGACCAGTATCTTTACCGTTTACTATGACGCGGTAAACTGCCATATGATACCTCCTATCCAAGGAGCCGCCTCCAAGAAGCCGTGTCTAAACGATACATCTCAGAATTGCCCTTTATAAATCGGGTGCGGCTCCAAATTTAGTTTACGCTGCAATATAGAATAATATAGCTAGATTGTTTTCCCTATTTAAAAGAGTGTAAAGGACGGATTTTTAACTAAGCTTTGCACGTATCGAACGTCCTTTGGGGGCGCTTTCTTGTAACCTGGTCGTTAAGATTATGCTCTTATGTGACGATATTACTGTAGGGAGGCGATTATAGTGGCTGAAACCGTCAAGCGTGTAGGGGCAACAAGTAAGGTATCAGCTGTAAGGCCATTAGGATTACTTGATAGCCTGACAGATCGACCGAAGCCCAACAAGAAACGGATAAATAAACCTAGTCAAGATAAAGATAAAGTTGAAGATAATAGATGTCAGATTAAAGATGGTATGCATATTGATTGTAACGTTTAAGAGCATAAGGCTCTTTTCTTTTTTACGGATTGGAGGTGTATGCAATGCCAACAGTTGAATGCATGAGAACCGCGGGATTGAGATTTGCTGCCAGGCCCGTCCGGTTCGATGGCAGCCAGTATCAGGACTACGTGCCGAATTTGCGGTAAAGAAACGTATTTATTTGACCAGCAGGAAGATGGTTCGTTGGGGCGAAATAAAAAGGAGTATATTGCTCTACTCATTGCTACTCTTCACACGTGGAGTGCGTCGCGGTGATAGAACGTAAATAGGCTGTAGGATGTAATAAATAATTTTGATCAAGATTTAAGTAACTGAATGAAAGCTTCAACGACAGTGCTTCAAACTACAACAAAAGGAGACTTAATGTGAAAACAGCTCGTAAGGTAATCATCACAGAATTCGGTGCCCCGGAAAAGATGAAGATTGTGTCAGCTGAACTGCCTGAGCCAGCTGCTGGTGAAGTACAGCTGCGCCAGACTGCCCTAGGGTTTAACTTCATTGATGTATATCAGCGCAAGGGTGTCTACCCATTGCCGCTGCCGACTGGGCTCGGTCATGAAGCCACAGGCGTAGTCGAAGCTGTCGGCCCTGGTGTCGACCAATTCAAGCCAGGTGATCGGGTCGCATACATGAATGCCGGTCTAGGCGCTTATGCCGATTATCGTAATGTAGCCGCAGATCGTCTGGTTAGCATCCCTGCCGAAGTTTCCGATGAGCAAGCGGCAGCACTACTATTCAAAGGCATCACCGCTCAGTATCTGCTGAAGAAAACTCATGCTGTCAAAGCCGGTGAGATCGTACTTATCCATGCTGCTGCCGGAGGCGTTGGCCAGATTCTCTGCCAATGGGCAAAAGGCCTGGGAGCCTTTGTCATTGGTACTGCCAGTTCACCTGAAAAATGCGCCATTGCCAAAGAGGCTGGCGCAGATATAGCCATCAACTACTCGAAAGAAGATTGGCCGAAAGCCTTGCTGGAGGCAACCGGTGGTAAAAAGGCCAACGTGGTCTACGACTCCGTCGGCAAGGATACCTTTCTTAAATCGCTCGATTGCGCAGCACAGTTCGGACTGGTTGTAGTATATGGAGCGGCATCCGGCCCAGCCCCTGCCATTGAACCGGAACTGCTTAACAAAAAAGGCTGCCTGTTCCTCACTCGGCCCTCAGTATTCCCGCACAACGCCGACCCGGCAGTATTCCGCGAGAATGCAGCCGATCTGTTTGACGCAATCGCTTCTGGAATTGTGAAATCAAGCATTGGCGCCAAATATAAACTCGATGATATCGTTGAAGTACATAAAGCGGCCGAATCAAGAGCAACACAAGGAGCAACCCTGATAATCCCATGACCAATCATTTGGCTTTAGCTAGAGCCAAATACGATAACAACTTAACTTAATAAGATGTGCAGGTTGAGCACTCCGGCTGTTAGCTGGATGTTTTCCATATACAAGGAGCCGTCTAAATAAGCACGATGCTTTAAGACGGCTCCTTGTATGTCCTTATAGCGGGGCTGCATGAAGATTAATTTAAAATTTCCTGACGGACTATTCAGACTTTAATATACTGCATTATTGATTTGTTTTTAATGGTAATATTGTTGTAAACTATGTCTACAAAGTATATAGCTATTCTAGTACACGAGAAGGGAAGCTTATGCAAAAAATTCTTGACGGCTTGGTGAAATTCAGGCGGGGAGATTTTGAGATCCATCGGGAGCTTTTTCGGGGATTGAAATCAGAACAGCGGCCTCATACCCTGTTCATTTCTTGCGCAGATTCGCGGGTAGACCCCAATATGATCACTGACACCCTGCCTGGAGAGTTGTTCGGCATTCGCAATATTGCCAATCTGGTTCCCCCTTACCATGAAACATCTGAGTATATGGCGAGCATGTCGGCTATTGAATATGCGGTGCTTTCCCTCGAAGTAAAAAATATAATCGTTTGTGGACACTCAAACTGCGGAGGATGTGCCGCTTGTCTTAAGCCTTCGAATTTCTTGGATCATTTGCCTCACACACAGAAGTGGTTGGAGCTGGCCCATCCTGTCCGTGACCGCGTGCTAAAAGAAATTCCTGAGGATGATCCGGAAGCTCGGGAATGGATGATGGAACAAGCCAACGTGGTGGAACAACTAAAACACTTGATGACATATCCCTACATCCGTCAACATGTGATTTTGGAAAAATTGGCACTGAGCGGATGGCATTACATCATCGAGACGGGTGAGGTCTTCATTTACGACCGGAATGTAGGGGAGTTCTTGTTGGCTAATGGTTAGGAGTATCCCTTCTCGCTCTGACAATAGCAAGTGCCCGTAGTTTTTTAGGTAAATGTAGCGTTCAAGGAGGTATTGAGGTGAATTCACTGCAGAAAACAGTAGCTTTTCTTTTGGTGATTGGTTTTGAAAAGGGTAGTAAGGTCATGGATTTGATGGATAGTGATGAAGTTAAAAATATTATTCCTGAATTTGGTAATATTTCAGGGCTTTTGCCAAACGTACAGGAGAACGTCTGGCGTGAATTTGTGCAATTGGGCTATAAAGCTGAGATGAATCCTGTGGAAACGCTTTATGTCCTTCGACAATTATTTAATGGCGGCAAAATTAGCGATAAAAAGAATAAGAGATATTGGCTAGCTTGATGGGCTTGTCGTTAAGTCGATGGGCTGATACTCCTGACTGTAACGCCCCAGAATTTCTTCACATAATTACAGAACTATAAAGTGCCCAACCTTCGCTTATGGCATGAAGTTGGGCACTTAGTTCTTCTACTATTTAGAAACTGTTATTAGGATTCGGTAGGATACTTTAAACATTTTTTTCTCCATGGTATCTTTCTCCGCCCGCATCGGGGAGTAGAGCGTAGCGTTCCGTCCACAGGGTTTTATATTTGACCGCCTGGGCATGGATGCTGTTCAGTTCATCGGGAACTTGTCTAATAACCTTACCGGGAATTCCTACAACCAATGAATGTGGGGGTACAATTTGACCCTCTCGTACAACAGCTCCCGCCGCGATAATGCTGCCACGCCCTACGACGGCGTTGTTGAGGACGATAGCTCCCATTCCTATTAAACAATGGTCTTCAATTGTCGCACCATGGATAATACAGTTGTGACCAACTGTGACAAAATCCCCGATAATGGTAGTGCAATCATCTGCCACATGGAGAACGCTGTTGTCCTGGACATTAGAGTAGCGTCCAAGTTCAATCCGATTAACGTCTCCTCTTGCCACAGAGTTAAACCAAATACTGCTGAATTCTTTCATCGTAACTTTACCGATAACCCTTGCTCCTTCAGCAACAAAGCTTTTTTTATCAATAGTAGGTTGGACACCTTCAAATATCATTATATCTCCTCCAAGTTACTGATTGGCCCTTGCCACCCCTGATTGTTTGGCCGCTTCCGCAACAGCTTTAGCAACAATACAGGGAATTTTCGTGTTGAGAGGCTCTGGGAATATATGATCTGCTTTGAGTTCACTTGCGGGAACGCTGTTTGCAACTGCTATGGCAGCGGCAAGACACATAGCTTGATTGATATCACTTGCTCTTACTGATAACGCACCCTTAACGATACCGGGGAACGCGACTACATTATTGACCATATTGGGAAAATCAGCGCGTCCTGTTCCTACCACTGCAGCTCCTCCAACTTTGGCCTCATCGGGGAATATTTCAGGCTCAGGATTAGCCATGGCAAAGATGATAGCGCTTTTACTCATAGTGGAGACCATTTCCTTTGTTACTAAACGTGGTCTCGACACACCGACGAGTACATCAGCGTCAATTAGGGCATCAGCAAGCTTCCCGGAAATATTGGAAGGGTTTGTTATCTGAGCGATTTCTCTATGCCCATCGTTTAACATCGTTCCGGGTTCTTGTCTGTTAATAATACCTTCTTTATCAACCATAAGAATATGCTCTACTCCAAGCAGCTTTGCAATGGCAATTCCAGCTGCGCCTGCGCCATTAATTACAATTCTGCTTTCTGTTAAATCTTTGCCGACAACCTTGTGCGCATTGATTAATCCGGCTAATACACATACAGCCGTACCGTGCTGGTCGTCATGAAAAACTGGTATATCCAGCTCACGCTTTAATCTCGCTTCGATCTCAAAACACTTGGGAGAAGCAATGTCTTCGAGATTGATCGCCCCAAAAGTTGGAGACAGGTATTTAACTGTCTTAATGATTTCTTCCGTATCTTGCGTATCCAAACAGATGGGGAAGGCATCTACGCCCGCTAGATTCTTGAATAGGAGTGCTTTGCCTTCCATAACGGGGATAGCAGCTTTCGGCCCGATATTCCCTAACCCTAATACAGCAGACCCGTCTGAAATAACTGCCACCATGTTTCCCTTTGCAGTGTAGTCATAGACTGCTTGCTGATCGATGGCTATACGCCTGCACGGCTCAGCCACACCCGGGCTATATAATAAACCTAAGTCCTCTTGATTTACAGCCGTCATCTTAGTTGCTACTGTTATTTTTCCTCGCATCTGTTTATGGAGCATAAGAGATTTTTCATATATGTCCACTAAACATCACCCCTTGACATTAGATTATTTGACTAGATTCCCTGCGGATGTGAGTACCTTAATGGTTTCAACCATAACTTCTTCCATGATCTGCGCCGTTGGCTTGGTCTCGTTCAGTCTATTTAGACTTTGACCAACCTGGACTAATCCATTTTCAACATCTCCATCAACTGCTGCCAATTTATTCGTCCCGGCAGCGAGATTATTTAATATCTCTTGCGGAGCACCGCTTGTTTCAAGTTCCAGGAATTTTTCAGTGAACTTATTTCTCACGCCTCTAACTCCGTGACCGCGAGAATAGCCGGTTACTACGGAATCTACATCAGAAGCCGCAATGATACGCTGCTTAGCATGCTGGTGAAGGGTACATTCTTCAGTCAACAGAAACCGTGAGCCCATTTGAACGCCAGAGGCACCCATGATTAATGCAGCAGCTACACCCCTTCCGTCCACGATACCGCCAGCAACAATTACCGGTATGGATATTTCAGGAATGACGTTGGTGAGCAGCGCCATAGTCGTTAGTGTACCGATATGACCGCCGGCTTCCATGCCTTCAATTACTATAGCATCAGCACCGGCAGATTCTACTCTTTTTGCAAGTTTGACATTAGGAATGACCGGAATCACTTTTATGCCTACTTGATGGAACTTTTTTAAAAAGGGTACTGGATTTCCCGCGCCTAATGTAACAAATGCTACCTTCTCCTGGCAGATGACTTCAACAACTTCATCTTTATTTGGGGCCATTAGCATCACATTCACGCCAAACGGCTTATTTGTCAGCGACTTAGTCTTACGGATTTCATCTCGAACCCAATCTGCAGATCGTCCGCCTGAAGCGATGATGCCAGCGCCACCGGAGTTGGAGACAGCCGATGTCAAGTTAGCCTCTGAAACCCAGGCCATGCCTCCTTGAATAATAGGATATTTAATTCCGAGTAAGTTTGTCAGTCTCGTCTCCATACAGTATTCTCCTCTCTTGTTGTAGCCTCACTCCTTTATTCTATCCGAAGTTTGGGAGGAACTAAAATACAGGTTCTTTATGTTATAATAAAAGGAATATATCGTAGAGGGAGATTCAGGGATGGATTTAAGACAGCTAGAGTATTTCCGGATGGTATGCCGACTAAACAATATGACACGAGCTGCGGAGCGGCTCCATGTGGCCCAGCCAGCTATTTCAGTGGCGATTCAGAAGCTGGAGGAAGAGCTAGGTGTGCTACTTTTTGAACGTAGTCAGAAGCAGTTCACATTGACAGCAGAGGGGCGAGTTTTCCTTGAAAGAGCAGAAGAACTGCTAAATAAAGCTCAAGACGCAATACTTGAAATGCATGAGTACCGCGAGTTAAGGAAAGGATCACTGAAGCTTGGTGTTCCACCAATGATTGGATCATTTCTATTCCCGCATATTTTTGCTGGTTTTAAACAGCTCTATCCTTCTATTCAGCTAAAAGTAATTGAAGAAGGATCTTTAGCAGTTCGGAAGCTACTTGAGCAGGATGAGGTGGACCTAGGTATTGTCATCGTATCTGATCCATCGCCTCTCCTTAGCATTCAGCCTATTGCTGGTGGAGAAATCCTCCTTTGCGTATCACCTGACCATCACCTTTCCGAACTAGAGACGATCGGATTTGAAAACCTAAGGGATGAACCTTTTATACTGCTTAAAGAGGATACTTACCATCGCCAGATAATTGTGAGCGAGTGTAAGCAACACGGGTTTGAACCTAATGTCTTATTATCATCGAGTCAGATTGAGACTATAAGAGGCCTTGTATCCAAGGGGGTTGGCATATCTTTTCTACTGGATGTTATAGCCCGAAAAGATGGTCAAATTCACTGTTTGCACCTTGCGGATCCCATCCATATCACGATTGGTTTAGCGTGGAAAAAGGATAGATATTTATCCAAAGCGGCACAATCTTTTGTTGATTTTATGAAGACTTTGGCCTAACGGAGTAAAGATACCCCTTTCGGGGAAAACAGTTAACGTTCCGGTAATGTCCGGTCAAGGTACGGCCGACCATCACCTGTTACATAAGGGCATTATCCGATGTCATCGTCAGTGCTAAAATGACCTCATATGGATGGCAAGCGGGTTCGTGTTCACATTTTCGTACTTGTCATCAGTTGGTATTGCAACTATTTATGGGCACAATTCACGCAACATAGTAAACAACGGTCAAAGTGTGAGAAAAGGTCAAGTTATTGCTTATTTGGGCAATACGGAGAGAAGTACAGGTCCACATGTTCATTATGAAGTCAGAGTAAACGGCGCCGCTGTTGATCCAATTAGTTTTATGGTTCTATATTAAGTGACGGGATACAAAAGTGAGTATGCATTTTACTGAATATATGTTACAATTTATTTGATATTCGGGTGAGCTGTCTGAGATTGAATGATCCCATTCTTTCTTGCGGCAAACCATGGGTAAAATGATTAACAAAGTATCGTTCTAATTGCATGAGGGTTAGTCCCGAATGAGAAGGCGAGAGAATAGGTGTAATATAGGGAAAGAGCATAATTGTGCGGCTCTCCTTACTTATTAGCATTCTATCCTTGTGCCTTTTTGGCCACAAGGATTTTTATTTTGAGGGGAGAGGACTTTTCTAATGGAAACAAGGATTGCGCTAATGGCAATTGTGGTTGAAAACAAGGATTCTATCAAAAAGCTTAATGACACTCTTCACGAATATGGAGAACATATTGTAGGTAGGATGGGAATTCCCTATCCAAAACGGAATATTTCAGTAATCAGCATTGTAATGGATGCTCCCAACGATATTATCAGCGCTCTCTCTGGCAAGTTAGGAATGATTCCCCACATCAATATTAAAACGGTGTATTCTAAGCTATCTTCAATCGAAGATAATAAATAATTATTAAGAAGGAGCCTTAAAATGTATAATTGTAAGTCGAAAATTGCCACCGAATTTATTGATGACCAAGAAATTTTGGATTCGCTTGCATTTGCTGATAAAAACAAAAGTAACCGTGAACTAATCAACCGCATTTTGGAACGGGCTAAGGATTGCAAAGGTCTGACTCATCGTGAAGCAGCGGTACTTCTAGAGTGTAATTTAGAAGATGAGAATGAAAAAATGATGTCCTTGGCAAAAGAAATCAAGCAAAAGATTTATGGAAACCGCATTGTCATGTTCGCACCTTTATATCTTTCTAACTATTGTGTAAACGGGTGCGTATACTGCCCCTATCATCATAATAACAAAAATATTTCTCGCAAGAAGCTTTCACAGGAGGATATTGCGCGTGAGGTAATCGCTTTACAGGACATGGGGCATAAGCGTCTGGCTTTGGAAACCGGAGAAGACCCTATTAACAATCCTATCGAATATGTATTGGAAAGTATCAAAACCATTTACAGCATAAAACATAAAAATGGTGCTATTCGCCGGGTTAATGTCAATATTGCCGCAACAACTGTGGAAAACTATCGTAGACTAAAGGAAGCCGGTATTGGCACCTATATTCTTTTTCAAGAAACTTATAATAAAAAAGCCTATGAAGAGCTGCACCCCACCGGACCAAAGAGCGACTATGCCTACCATACCGAAGCGATGGACCGTGCAATGGAAGCTGGAATTGACGATGTAGGCATTGGTGTTTTATTTGGTTTAAATATGTACCGCTATGACTTTATTGGTATGCTTATGCATGCTGAACACTTAGAGGCGGCTATGGGAGTTGGCCCGCACACCATCAGCGTTCCGCGGATTCGTCCGGCGGATGATATTAACCCCGAAGACTTTAGCAATGCTATTTCTGATGATATATTTGCTAAAATAGTAACTGTACTTCGTATTGCAGTTCCATACACCGGCATGATTGTTTCCACTCGTGAATCGAAAAAAACTCGTGAGCGTGTGCTTCAATTAGGTATATCCCAGATCAGCGGCGGTTCCAGTACCAGCGTTGGCGGCTATGTTGAACCGGAAGCGGAAGATGATAACTCGGCGCAGTTTGACATAAATGATCGACGGACTCTGGATGAAATTGTGAATTGGCTATTGACCTTGGGCTACATTCCCAGCTTCTGTACTGCTTGCTATCGCGAAGGACGTACAGGAGACCGCTTTATGAGTCTGGCGAAATCAGGCCAGATTGTAAACTGCTGTCAACCAAACGCACTGATGACGCTCAAAGAATATTTAGAAGACTATGCTTCTGCAGATACTAAGGCAAAGGGGGAAGCCGTAATTGCCAACGAAATTCCCCGCATTACCAATGAGAAGGTTCGCGCAATTGCCGTGGAGCATCTGTCTGAGCTTACAGATGGAAAACGTGACTTTCGCTTCTAACATTGCAGGTATGTTGCTGTGTATTTATTATAGCGTCGAAGGCTTGTGGTGCAAGGAACGGAGCACTAGCATCACTAAGGACATCCGTTTTGTGTCGCTCGCGTATCGCTAATTCGTTGGTGTTCATTATACCCTTAAGCACCTTAATCTTTTAATAAGCCTAACGTATGGCGTAAATACCCATTGACGAAAGAATAAGTTGAATTGTATAATTTTATTGTATACAATAGGTACACTAATTGGATTCAATAAAGAAGGTAGGGGAACAACTTGTCTGAAGTAGTTTCCAGTGCGGGGAAGACTTCCTTAAGCGACCTAGCGCATAATACGTTGAAAAACATGTTGTTGAATTTGGAGCTTCGTCCTGGCAGTCCCATCACTGAAATTCAACTGATGGAGACCCTTGGCATGAGCCGCACTCCCATCCGTCAAGCCTTGCATCGGCTCGAGCAGGAGGGCTTTGTCAACCTTACGCCGCGTAAAGGGTGGTTTGTCGCAGATATATCCTTAAGGGACATTCAGGAGATATTTGTTGTTAGGGAGGCTCTGGAAGGGATTGCTGCTCGACTTGCCGCTGAATCGATTACAGATGATGTTCTGCGCGAGTTAAACGAATATATGGTAAGGGTTTCATCAGCTACTGCGCCTGATGGACAGGAAGCTGTTGATCCAGGCGATATTTTGCATGATCAGATTTTTGCGGCTGTAGACAATAAACAAATGAATCGAGTTCTTGGTCTATACGGCGATCATTTAAGACGGTTTCATATCATGGCGATTCGTTTGCCTGGACGGGCGCTCTTGTCCTACCAGGAGCACTGCGAAATTCTGCAAGCGCTTACAAAACGTGATGGCGAGGGAGCGGAACAGGCAATGCGTAATCATATACGCAGCAGCAAACGCAGCCTATTTGAAGCAATAGTCAATGAACGAGTCGTTTGGTAGGCACTTCATTATACAAATGCAAGGAGAGGGACTATGAAAATAATTGATGTAAAGACACACGTGCTGTCCACTCCGCTTGACGAACCTTTTGCCTTTTCTATGGGCTGGGTAAAAAAGCGAGGCACGATGATCGTTGAACTGATTACCGATGAGGGGATAACTGGCTGGGGGGAATCACTTTGCCACGGGCTGCAGCCGCCTGAAATCGCTGAAACCATCGTCCAAGCAGCATTAAAGCCGATTATTGTGGGACAAGATCCCTTCGATGTCGATGTGTTGTGGGAGCGTATGTATAACCTGACGCGTCCGTTTGGGCAGAAGGGAGCTGTACCCAATGCCATTAGTGCAGTGGATATCGCCATCTGGGACTGTCTTGGCCGCGCAACAGGCAAACCTGTGCATAAACTGCTTGGCGGTGCTTATCGCAGTGAGGTGAGGCCTTATGCTACTGGTTTTTACCGAGTAGAGGATAAGAAATATCCAGAGGCCGCTGTTGAAGAGGCCAAAATGCATCGTTCCAAAGGTTTTACGGCAATGAAGCTGAAAACTGGCTTCGGCGTGGAAGAAGATATTCGCTATATCTGGGGCGTCAGAGAAGGAATTGGTCCTGATATCAGGCTGATGCTTGACGCCAATCACGCCTATAACGTATCGTCGGCTAGAAAAATCCTTAAAGCTGTCGAGGATGCGGATATTTATTGGTTTGAGGAGCCTATTTCCCCTGAGGATATCGATGGCTACCGAGAACTAAAGAATTTAACGAACATCTACTTGGCTGCCGGCGAGAATGAGTTCACAAAGATCGGCTTCCGCGAATGGATTAGTAAGCGAGCGGTCGATATTTTGCAACCTGATCTTTGCTCTGCCGGTGGATTCACTGAATGCCGCAAAATATCTGCGCTGGCTCAGGCATGGCATATGACGCTAATTCCTCACGTCTGGGCATCGGGTATCGGCTTAGCTGCGTCGTTGCAGTTTTTGGCCACAGTGCCGCCTGCACCGCTTGCGCTTAACCCCATTGAACCAATGCTTGAATATGATCAGTCATCTCATCCCTTCCGCCAAGACCTTATCTTTAACGCAATTAACATGGAAAACGGCATGGTTAAGATTCCCACCGGCCCTGGTCTCGGTGTTGAAATCAACCGGGAGGTCATCGAACGTTATGAAGTCAAACGGTAAAGCACGGAGAGTCGGATGATGAAGAAAGTTATTGTCTTTGGTGTTGACGGACTGACGATGCCATTGTTGCGGCGTTTCGTTGATGAAGGAATTTTACCCAATATCGCGGCGATGTTTAAGGCTGGGGCCTCAGCAGAATTACTGCCGTTTATCTCAGCGTGGGGAGATGTCAACTGGGTTAGTTTCCTATCCGGGCAGTGTCCGGGGACGGCTTGGATTGGTCAGACAATGCCGCCGGATAATCACAAGACGCACAATTTGTTATCTTTGCTGGAAAAGGCGGGACGACGGACGGCTCTGGTCCATTTCCCCGAAAGCGTTTCTGGCAAAGCCCCTCATTTCGAATTCGCACCATTCTGGGGACGATCAGAAGCTTCACCCTATGAATTGTGTTCGTCCGCGATTCATACCACCCGCTATGATGAGCGGACTGCAAAAAAACAAGGAAAAAAGCAGAAGTTGGGATGGCCGCCTACCTCAGCGTTGGCCTATCACAACAAGGGCTCCTGGCGACCAATTGTCACTACAGAAGGGGAGTATCGGCTGAAGCTTGAGGGCTCGGGAGCTGTATTGACACTGACGGCTCGACCGGATGCAGATGGCCTTGCTCTTCAAGTCGATAAAGAAACGGTTGTATTGCGCATAGGACAATGGAGTCAATGGGTGCCGCTGCGTTTAGGCGATAAAATCGGCATGGGGCGTTTCTGGCTGGCGCAATATGATCGTGAACTCGGCGATGTAGAGATCATTCAAAGTCAGGTAATGCACTTAGAGGGGCTGTCTAATGATCCGGCGCTGGAAAAGGACCTAATTAACCAACTTGGGCCCTTCATCAGCAAATGGACGGCCAAGGTTGCCCCGGCCGAAGACTATCGGACATCGGCCTACCAAGAGGGAGAGTATCAGTCGTTTTGGTTAGCTGATTCTGCAGTAAAGTTAACGCGTGACTATAATATTTCTCTTTGGGCCACGGTACATAGATTGGTTGATGAATCGCACCACAACTGTCTAGGACAGTACGATCCTGCATCGCCGTTTTATAATTCGGAGCAAGCGGACATCTATGGAAATGTTATGCGAGAATGTTACCGAATATTGGATCGGACGATCGGGCGCATCATGGCGGGAATGGATGACGACACAACACTGTTCTTAGCCTCTGATCATGGTGCAGTACCAAACTCATATATGTGTGATATCTATCGCTATCTAGAAAAATGGGGCCTGGTCGAACTACGCTCAGACGGCAGTGTCATCCTGGAAAAAAGCAAAGTCTTTTTGAAGGATGAGAGAGGCGGCTTGGAGATTTACGTTAACCTTGAAGGCCGTGACTCAACCGGAATCGTCTCGCGTCAGTACTATGAGCCAGTTAGAGATTTAGTTCTTCACGCGCTCGGCAATTGGCATGTGAAGGAAAATGGCACGATTCGCAATGCAGTAGCTGTAGCGTTAAAGAAAGAAGACGCGATGGGTATCGGTTACTGGGGGCCGCATGCAGGCGATATTATATTCGCTTACGATACAGGTTTCGTTTGGGGAGTCAGTGCTAGCGGCGAGGACGTTTGTTCGATAGAGATACCTGGTGCCAACCATGGGCCGCAGAAACCGACAGCTGAAACAAATGTATCTTCAAATTATGGCGTCTTACTAGCGTATGGATCAGGGATTCGATGCGGATATTACCATGATAAAACCGTTCAAGGCTCATACCGCATGGTGGACCCCGCAGCGACAATCGCGCATCTGCTTGGACTGAAGCACGCTTCACTTGATGGGGTAGTCATGAATGATCTCCTCACTGAAGACGAGGTGGCGCGTTGAATAGTTTCACCAATCCCTATTTCACGCCAATCGAAGCAGCTGGGTTTAGCATTGATGAATATGCTCCGGCGGAGTTTACTAGCTCAGACAAAGTGGGCAGAGACCTAATCGAGCAGGCTCTCGCTGCGCCGATCGGATCGCCTACATTAGAAAGCGCGGTTCGGCCAAGGGATCGAGTCGTTATCGTCGTAGACGATCTATCGCGGACCACTCCGGTACGCGAGATTCTGCCCTTGGTTTTGAAACGTTTGCACGAGGCCGGAACCATAAAGGAAAATATCGAAATTCTTATTGCTTTAGGGACGCATCGTCCGATGAGCGAGCAAGAGATGGCTGAACGCCTCGGGGCTCAGATCTGCCGTGATTATGCTGTCTATAATCATGCGTGGGGGGATCCAAATAGTTTGATACTGACAGGAGAAACTTCATCAGGTCTTCCTGTTTGGTTGAACAAACGATTGCTTAGCGCAGATTACATTATTGGTATCGGGCATATCGTGCCACATCGAGTGGCGGGTTTCAGTGGTGGTGGGAAGATTATCCAACCAGGGGTCAGTGGCCCGGCGACAACAGGACAGACTCATTGGATGAGCGCCTATTATCATGCATCCGAAATCCTCGGTCAGGCTGATAATCCTGTACGGCAGCAGATTGAGGAAGTGGCGCTAGCAGCTGGCTTACGGTTTATTGTTAATGTTGTGCAGGATCGGCGCGGTCGTTTAGTTGGCGTGTTCGCCGGCCATCCGATAGAGGCCCACCGTGTAGGCTGCCGTCTAGCAGAGTCAGTCTATGGAGTGAAAGTTAAACGGCGGACTGACATCGTCATCGCTGAGTCAGTCCCGTCGGAGTTGGATCTATGGCAGGCAACAAAGGCGCTGCAAGCGGCGTCGATTGTGGTTAAGCCAGGCGGTGCCATCGTTCTCTTAGCAGAGTGCCCGGAGGGGATATCCCGCTCGCATGGTGATTTAATCCGGCAATACGGCTTTCGTCCACTACACCAAGTAAAGGGACTAGTCAAGGACGGCTGCATCAATGACCTGAATGTAGCCTCCTATCTGGCGAGGGTAGGAAATGTGATAGCTAGGACACCTACTTGGCTAGTCAGCCGGGGAATTAGTCCAGAGGAAGCGGCAAGTATTGGCTTTCGCTCAGCAGTATCACCTAGCGACGCTCTGGCACAGGCCTCTGTCGGCCGCGGCGTTACTTTGTCAATTCTGTGGCATGGCGGCGAGATTTTGCCTTTGGTAGAGAATGAAAGTATGGAGGGGTAACAATGAAGAAGCGTAGTATATGGGCTTCACTGACGGTATTGGTATTAGCGGGTGCACTAGTGACCGGCTGCGGCGGCAAGAAAGCTGCCGATAATACTGCGAAGACAAATTTCCCAACCAAAGAAATTAGCCTTGTTAGCGGTTACGCACCAGGCGGATCAAGCGACCTGATCGACCGCGCATTAGCGCAGGCAATGGAAAAAAATCTATCAAAACCGGTCATTGTCGTTAATCGCGAAGGGGCAAACGGAACTGTATCATTGGCTGAAGTAGCAAAAAATAAGGCAGACGGATATACGCTGGTACATGGAGTGAGTGGGCATTTCCTGACCGAACCTCTGATTAACAAAGGGGTTCGTTACAAACAGGAAGACTTCGAGTTTCTAATGAATCTGACTACCGAACCAATTGTGCTGACAGTTAGCGCCAATTCTCCATATAAGACTTGGGATGATTTGGTCAAGGCATCCAAAGAGAAGGACATTGTAATGCGTTACAGTACGTCCGGTATGGGAAGCCTCGTTCAACTCAGCGCTGCTCATATCTTCCAGCAGGGCGGTATCAAAGCACAGCCTGTGCCCTTTAAAGGCGGCGCGCCTGCTGTTGCTGCTATCTTAGGCGGACATGTCGAGGTTGGTACATCTCACCCTGCCGAAGTTCTACCACACATCAAGGCAGGAAAACTGATTCCTATTATTATTTCCTCAGCCACCCGTTTTAGTGAACTACCTGACACGCCGACTATGAAGGAAAAAGGATTCGATGTCGACTTAGGAGTTAAAAAATTCATCATGGCTCCAAAAGGTCTTCCGGCTAATGTTAAACAGACTCTGACAGAATCTATCCGCAAAGCAATTGATGATGCTGAATTTAAAAAGAAAATGGCCGATCTGCACATTATGATTGAGGTCATGGATGCTCAGCAACTTGAAAATTATATTAATACACAAAAACCGATAATTAAAAAGCTTGTGGACGAATTGCCGAAGGCAGCGCCGAAACAATAAGCAGCCTGAAAGGGCGGTTAGACAATGATAATGAATAAAACAACACTTGGTTCAATCGGGATTGCCATAATATCCATCGTCTACCTGTGGGAGGCTAACCGCCTCCCCGTCGGTTCGACGGCCGCCCCGGATATTGGTTACGTGCCGTGGCTTATTGGCTGGATTTCACTGGGATTGTCTGTGTTATTAGTGCTTAACGTTTGGCTGGCAGAACGTTCAACTGAGGCCGCAAACACCCATACTGTAGACGAAGGAGTAGGTCCTGGTCCATGGATTATCGCAGCCGGCATACTAGTCTATCCGGTTTTTCTGGACAACCTGGGTTTCATTGTTGGCACGACGCCACTAATGTACGTCAGTTTGCTGGTGATGGGATATAGACGACGCTGGGCGGCTTTGGGGATTGCTATATTGATGACCGGTATTGCGTATTATCTGTTTTCGCAGTGGTTAGGGGTTCAGTTCCCGACGGGTTTATTCGGATGGTAAGGAGGTAGGCTGTGGAAAATTTATTATACGGATTTTCAGTCGCGCTGACGCCGGAAAATTTATTATTCGGCCTCCTCGGCGCGTTCCTTGGTACGTTAGTAGGGGTACTGCCTGGAATTGGCCCCGTCGGTTCAATGGCTCTGCTGTTGGGACTCACCTATAACCTGCCTCCGGTAACGGCTATTATTACTTTTGCCGGTATCTATTATGGCTCGATGTATGGCGGATCGACAACGTCAATATTGGTTAATATCCCAGGCGAGTCCAGCTCAGTAGTGACCGCTATGGATGGATACCAGATGGCGCGCAAGGGGCGCGGCGGTGCTGCTCTTTTCATTGCTGCGATAGGTTCCTTTGTCGCCGGAACTTTCGGATTGATAATGCTTTCCTTGCTAGCGCCGCAGTTGGCTGAGCTAGCGCTCAAATTTGGACCGCCTGAGTATTTTAGCATTGCGGTTTTTGGTTTAATTGTATTATGTCAGTTAAATGGTCAAGGATTGATTAAGTCAATGGTGATGGTGGCCGTTGGCTTGATGGTAGGGACGATAGGGCTTGACATTTTCACTGGTCAGCAACGAATGACATTTGGCATTGGTGCGCTTGAACAGGGAGTTGACTTTGTGCCGGTTGCGATGGGACTGTTCGGAATCGCCGAGGTGCTAGAGGCTGCCGAACGGAAACTTCTGGAACATCAGGAAGTTATCAAGGTTAAGTTCCGTGAACTATTGCCTAATAGGTCAGAGCTTACTCGCTCAGCCGGACCGGTAGCGAGGGGTTCCTTGCTTGGCTTCATCGTCGGTCTGGTCCCCGGGCCTGCGGCAGTTATCTCCACCTTCATTTCCTATACCCTGGAGAGAAAACTCAGCAAAACCCCAGAGGAATTTGGTAAAGGAGCGCCGGAAGGAGTTGCTGGACCTGAGTCGGCCAATAATTCGGCAGCTGTTGGGGCATTTGTACCTGTCTTGTCGCTCGGTATTCCGTTCGCTCCACCGACTGCGCTCTTGTTATCTGCTATGATGATCCACGGCATTACGCCCGGACCGCTGCTGGTGACGGAGCATCCGGATGTATTTTGGGGAGTTATCGCCAGCATGTACATCGGCAATGTAATGCTGCTTGCGCTTAATCTGCCGATGGTTAGTCTCTTTGTTCAGGTACTGCGTGTGCCGCTGAAGTTTTTGATGCCGTCGGTGTTACTCTTATGTGTTGTCGGCGCGTTTGCCATTAATAACTCATTGGCCGATTTAGTCATCATGGCGGTGGCAGGCATTGCAGGCTATGCATTGCGCAAATTGGACTTTCCTCCGGCGCCGCTGGTATTGGCGTTAGTTATCGGTCCAATGCTTGAGGATTCGTTTCGGCAGTCACTGATGATGTCGCGGGGAGATTTCAGCGTATTTTTCGCTAGTTCGATGTCAAAGGGATTAGGCCTATTAGCGGCTGCGGTCTTAATACTGCCGCTTCTATGGGGGATTGTAAAGAAACAAAAAAATAATGTGTTCAGACATGGAGAGCGCTGATTGTCATTGCATTCCGATGTTCTCATGAACCGAGAGGCCTCCTACCATGTAGGAACTCCACGGTTCGCTATAATGCAGTAAAATAAACCAGTACCGACTCCAGAAGGGCTCATCCCTGTATCAAGGAATGAGCCCTTCTTCTTCAATGTTAGAGATACCGATACTAGCCTATGATATGTCCAAAATATTGCTTGTCAATCTCTTGTAAAATAGAATGAATTTAATGTTAGATAACGCCAGGTTGTATAGTCTGGCGTTTTTGATGACTAGATTCTCTCCTTATCGCGGGTAGTGGACTGATTTGTAGTTGACATGGCATCTTGTTTGTTCGTGGCTTTTGAATCTTTGGCTTTGGCCTTTTGACGGCTATTGAACTGATCTAATGTTCTTCCACCCATGAAACCACCTCCTCAGTGTTAGACTTTCCTATTTTCCTTGCTTTATGCTGTCAAAACCAGCTCAACTAGATTGAGAGTGATGAATCATTCTGTCAAGAGTGAGCGGTTAAGGTGGTTGCTATTGCTAATATGTAGTTAATAGTATAAAATAAATATAAGGATAAAATTTTATAAATTGTTTATACTACAACAATAACCTAATTTATAAACAAGACATGGAAGTCTCCGGCTGCCGAAATACAGAATGGGAGACAGAGCTTTTGCAGTGGCATCCCACAATCCTATTCTGACCGTCTAGAACTGGTCGTACCCTGCGAACACAGTGTTCAAGTCGGGGGCGACCAGTTTTCACGACATAGGATTATTTTTTCAATCTGGAAGGAGAGATTAGAATGATTTATCCACCCTTAGATGTACTAATGGAAAAAGTTGATTGCAAATACACACTGGCGGTACTTTCTGCGAAACGGGCTCGTGAAATTATGAGCGGAGATCAACCGTTAACCGAAAGCCGGTCGAATAAACCGGTAACGATTGCCTTAGAAGAAATAGCTCAGGACAAGATTGGTTATCAACGGACCAAAACCGGCATAAAATAAATGGGACAAATTGCGGTAAGACTTTGTTATCCCGGTCGTACGACCGGGATAACACTATAATTGCTAGCACAGCAACTATGATTATCTGTGGAGGAATACATGAACGAATTACAGGATGAGGCCCAAAGTACATCAGAGAGAACGAACGTAATCGTCGACGAGGCTGTTGATTCGGATAGAAAGAAAAATATCGATGAAATGATTGAAGACTTTAAGAAGGCAAACCCTACGAAAAACCAAAAGAAGAGTTACCGAGGTGTCTTCTAGTTTGTGGAACTATGCATAAAAGAAGATCGTCGTTTATTTGGCGTTTTAGAGTTGGTCCATGTTTTCCTGCTTTACAGAACAAATGTATTGGACTATACTTAAGTCAAACATTTGTTCGGTAAAGGAGGGATTGCTGTGGCGGAAAAAGCAGTCATGACGAAGCAACAGGCCCTTGAAACGGCTTTGAGACAGATTGAGAAGGATTTTGGCAAAGGCTCTATTATGAAATTGGGAGAGGCCGCTGCCAAAATGCAGGTTGATGTAATTCCAACAGGAGCGTTATCCTTGGATGTCGCATTAGGTATTGGTGGACTTCCTCGCGGTAGAGTTGTTGAGATCTATGGCCCAGAATCATCTGGTAAAACAACAGTAGCGTTGCATGTCGTTGCTCAAGCCCAGAATGCAGGGGGAATGGCTGCATTTATTGACGCAGAACATGCTCTTGACCCGTTATATGCAAAAAAGTTAGGCGTAGATATTGATAATTTGCTGATTTCTCAACCAGACAATGGCGAACAAGCTCTCGAAATTGTTGAGGCATTAGTAAGTAGCAATGCCCTTGATATTGTTGTTATTGATTCGGTTGCCGCTCTTGTCCCTAAAGCGGAGATTGATGGAGAAATGGGCGATTCTCATGTTGGCTTACAAGCGCGCTTGATGTCACAAGCATTGCGTAAATTGACCGGTGTGATCAGTAAATCAAGAACCCTTGTCATCTTTATCAATCAATTGCGGGAAAAGGTTGGTGTGACATACGGTAGCCCGGAAGTAACGACTGGCGGCCGTGCGTTGAAGTTTTATGCATCTGTTCGTATTGATGTTCGCCGGGTGGAAACAATCAAACAAGGACTTGAATCTATCGGCAGCCGTACACGTGCCAAAGTGGTTAAGAATAAAATTGCCCCTCCCTTTAAGGTGGCGGAGTTTGATATCATGTACGGCCAGGGAATTTCTCGTGAAGGTATCCTGGTTGACCTGGGTACCAGTTTTGATATTATGGTGAAAAGCGGTTCGTGGTATTCCTATAACGGTGAGCGTTTGGGTCAAGGGAAGGAAAACGTCAAACAGACCTTGAAGGATCATCCGGAATTGGCGGCTGACATTGAAACCAAGATTCGTGAAAGTTTATTAACGGGAACCGTGAAAATACCAACGGAAATGGAAAGCGCTTCTATTAACGAACAAATGGGCGAGTAGAATTAGCTGTAGAGACTTCAATTCAACACTTTTAGCTATTGTGAGGAATCTCTAATGATGAGTTTAGGTTCGCCTATCCTTGGTAGGCGAACTTTTTATGTATCATTTTATATATCAGTTTTATAGAGATGGTCGTCAGAAAGTAGTATAATAGAATAAGTTTTCACGGTTAAATAAGAGGTGTCTACATGATTTGGCAACGAAATTTATGGGTATTGTGCATCGGCGTAGCTTTATCAGGATCCAGCTACACGATGGTCATTCCCTTTTTACCATTATATTTGCTTGAATTAGGAGTAAATCAAAATAATGTCACGGTTTGGTCAGGTATTATCTTTTCGTCGACATTTTTGGTTGCAGCTGTGCTTGCACCTTATTGGGGCAGAAAGGCAGACCAGATGGGCAAAAAGCGTATGCTTATTCGTGCCGGATTTTGCCTTGCAGTGGTTTATTTTTTAGGCTCATTGGCTAGAACTCCGTATGAACTGTTAGGTATGCGCATATTACAGGGCGTAGCCAATGGCTTTGTGCCTGCCTCTTTCGCTATTGTGTCATCCAGTGTTCCTGAACACAAAATGGGCACTAGTCTAGGATTTATGCAGACTGGTTTATTGTGTGGCGGTATTTTGGGTCCGCTTCTAGGAGGGACACTTTCTCATCTGTATGGAATGCGCCAATCTTTTGTGATTGCGGCGCTTATTATATTTCTAGCAACAGTAGCGGCATGGCTGCTGGTTGAAGAACCAAAATCCAGTGCAACAGCTAAGACAGGCAGCATCAGGGAAGATATTAAAGCTGCGCTGTCTAATCGTGCCCTTGTTAAATTACTTTTCCTGTTGCTGCTGGTTCAGATGACGACCATGGTATTGCAACCCTTAATTACTTTGTATATTGCTGAGTTACAGGGAAAGTTGGACGGTGCAGAATTACTGTCCGGTTTTATTTTCGGTTTAACCGGCGTTGCTGGAGCGCTAGCGGCGCCATTTTGGGGGAAAATCGGCCAAAAGCGAGGCTTTTACATTATTCTTATTACCACGCTTGCTGGTGCTGGTGTGATTAATTCACTACAGTTCTTTGTTGGCAATATAGTTCAATTTAGCCTTGTTCAATTTGTCTTTGGCTTATTTATCGCTGGTGTCATACCGGCTATTAATGCGATGGTAGTGGCTAATACCGACAGTGATTTTCGCGGACGAGCTTTTGGACTGACAACAAGTGCCAATCAACTCGGATCAATGCTTGGTCCGATTTTTGGCGGTATTATTAGCTCGCTTTCAGGGATCAAAGCCGTATTTGTCTTTACCGGTATCGTATTAGTTGGATCTGCCGTAGCTGTTTGGCGCAGTAAGGAAACAAAGAGTGAATCATGCTAGATCTAAAGGAATTATTCGTGAAGACTTGAAATCGCCTTTGAGTCTCCTTGACTACAACGTTACTATTGGGGAAAAGTAGCATGAGGATGTCAATAGGGGAATTTGCCAAGCCGTTTGAGAGATGGAGATTTCTTTAACGGCTTATTTAATTGGTGTCTTGTGCAGTCAATAAACCCAAAAATGTAAATAATGAACTGGCAAGGAGGAGGCTAACTTGCAGAGGTCTGGCTTCATACAATGAAAAATGGTATAATAACTTGGTATTGTGCGCTTCAACGCTAGATTAGGAGACTTCGCAAATTAATGAAAAATGTGTATGAGTCTGTCCAGGTATTCTTTGAAGAAGAACTAACTGAACCCTCGATTATTGCTCGCGAATGGATCGAGGGATTTTTGCGGCAGAAGGCATGGTCTGGATCAGCAGATAAAGAGCTTCGTGATATATGGAAACAATTGAAAGCTTTACAAATATATTTGTCATATACCCACTATCAATCTCTTGACGAATTAGTTGCTGAAGATTACGCAGATGCCATTCGTTGGCTAGATTTGAATGCCTCCGGCTTTAAGGCAAGCTTGAAATCTGTGCGGCATTTTCTTGCAGTACTTGATGAGTTCTATCAATACCTGCTTAGTCGCAAACTGATTCATGAAACCTTGGAATTACAGGTTGCAGCAGAACAGATTGCCGGAGGAAAACGGCTGAACTTGTCTATTAGCAGTACTGATGGGGAGGGTAATTCGAACTCGGATTCGGCGACTTCCAACGCGCAAATCCCATTATTGCCAGAGGTGGGTGGGGCCATCCCTGGAACGATGGAAAAGATCATGCTGAAGATGGGCAGCTATTTTCAACGTGAAGACTATGATGAAGAGTTTCATCGTGCGCTCTACCTATATGTTGGACCCCTGCAGGCAATACCACCGCTGGAAGAGGATAGCTTTTCCGACTTCTGGATCGGATTCTGGGATTACTTCTTATTTGATTATCATATGCGGCAAGATGATCTTTCTCCAGTGGAACACTATTTGCGAAGTAAGAACCGCATTTCTGGAGTAGAGAAAACGGTACTCCAGCATTTGAGCAAGGCGCGCTATATGGTCTTTTATATTCAGCGAATCATTGATGCAGAGTGGGTGGAGTGCGTCAACTTATTAACAGATGAAACGTTTCGTTTGCCTTACCCCGATTTTGATTATAAAATGATGAAACGGTTGTTGTTTTTCGGTCACGTATTCGACAATGGATCGTTTGCTACTAATTATATTGCCAGCCTTGAGGTCAGTGTCAATTTGCGACAGCGTGTCAAACAAGAAGTGTTGCGGTTGAAGGAGCTATTTGATATTCAGCAACCTGGCGCCTCCTGGTCGACTTTTCTTGCGCGCCATTGCTTGGCAGTTCGCCATACGATTACTTTGCTGACTACTTTTGCAAAATTGAATGTTACTATTGTCAATGATTCACTTCCGGTGCCGGCCCGCCCAGATGTTATCCGAGCGTCTGATCCACGTGTGACTGAACAGTTAAAACAGTTAATGCCGAAGTATGGTTTTTCCTCGCACGATTTGGTGTTGGCAGAGTCCCTGTGGCATGACTTTTGCCAAGTATCAGATGTTAAAATGAGAAAAAGCGGTGCTTGGACAGCTGCCGTTATATCCTGCTATGCGATGATGAATACCCCATTTTCCGTATCTGTTGATGATTTGGCAGATGAAGGAGGCGTTTCGGTTGCCAGTGTTTATACTAACCGGCGCCGGCTTTCCGAGGCACTGGGTCTTCGACAGCATGATCCGCGCTATCTCAGTGAAGAGGGGATTCTTTTACTGCTTTACTCCTCATAATACGTTTGGCTAGACAGGAGGCGTTATGATGCGGTGTGTCCATTGCGGTTTTACCCTGACAGATGAAGCTACTAGTTGTCCAAATTGTGGTAAACCTGTGTCGCCAGTTTCGGTTTTGTCTCCACAAGAACGTGAATCGTTTGACGGAGTCACGATTGACCAGGATGGGGGCGAACGGTCAGATAGAAATGATAGCCAACAGCAGCAACGTGTTTATTTCCGTCATGTTCATATGGGCGGTAATAATAAACTATCAGGTCTAATTACACTGCTGATTATCGGTCTAGTGATAGCGATCTTCCTGTTCTTCGCAGTACCGATGATTGTATTTTTGATGGTTGGTGCTGTTGTCATGTGGATTCTCAACCGACTGTTCTTCTGAGTAAATAAAGGACGACTGCAACTGGCAGCCGTCCTTTATTATATTTAAATCACTTGAAAGTTTAATTTTTTTGAGGCCAAAAAGCCAGATAACCGCGGGTGATATATTATCTTTAGTGGCGCACGCAGTGCGCATGGCGTTAGAGTTTCAAAAATCGTCCATTTCTCAGACAATCGCAACTGTTCTTCTTAAAATGTTCCGCGATCATTATAGGTCGGTGTTGTCTTACCCTTCAATACTTCTAGGCCATAATTAATCTGCGCTAAAAGCGCCTGTTTATCCGCAGGCAATGTTCCAGCAAGCGGCAACAGGTTGGATGCGTGGTTAGCACGGAAAATGCAAGGATGGGCTAGATCTAATCGGCTGACAAACTCTTTGATCTCCAGAACAAATTCGTAGGGAGACAAGGGCTGAAATTCTCCTCGATCTGCGGCATCTCTCAATGGTGTTCCCTCATGTAGCATCAGAGTGAGTGCGCTGAGCATGGTCGGATTAATCGCGTTAACGACGGCGGCGCTATTGATAGCATGCTGGCTAGAACGTTCTTTACCACCCAGACCGAGAATGACCATTGCCGATAGCTTGATACCCGCGCCGAGGACTCTTCTGCCAGCCTCCACCATGCCTGCGGCATCTGCACCTTTGCAAATGGAGGTAAGCACTGCATCATCGCCACTTTCTATACCCAGGTAGATTATCTGCAGTCCGGCCTCTTTTAAGGCTGACAGTTCTGCTGGGCTTTTGCGCAGAATATCGTTTGGTCCGCCATAACAGGTGATACGGCTGAGTTTAGGAAATGACTGCTTTAAATCAGCCATAATTTTCAACAGTAGGTCGTTTTTTAGACACAGGGCATTGCCATCTGCCAAAAATACGCGACGAAGTTGAGGCACAGCCTGAGCCGCATAATCAATTTGACGTTTTATTTCTGGATAACTCCGCATCCGAAAGGCGACATCGCGATACATGCCGCAAAAGGTACAGCGGTTATGGGCGCAGCCGATGGTTACGCGCAGGATAAAGCTGTTTGCCTCGCTGGGCGGACGGAAAACCATGCCTTCGGCAATGTCACAATACATAAAACCCTCCTGCCCGGCCTCTTCAAAGATCGGTTATATAAGATAATTATTGGTGGAGTAGTTTTTTCTTCATTTCCAAATAAACGAAGGTGAAATAGGGTTGATTTTGTGCTTCGCGATGGTCGAAGCCGTAAGCACGTCGGCTGACCGCTAATACAGGAGGCGCTTGGATGCGCTTTGCTACTGCCATGCCTGTGTACAAGCGCCACCAGCGTTCTAAGTCGTTGATGAAGTCCTTTGGCTCAGGGAATATACGGGCCATAAGACCGGGCTCACAGCCGATGTTTTTCTCGAGCGTTCCGTTTAGGTACCAGTTGAGAATATCTTCAGGTGTTGCGCGGTTCCAGTGCTCCATGAAGGCGCGAAATAGATAATCATGATAAGGATAAATAATCGGATCACCTTTGCCCTCATCGACGGCTTGGTTGGGAGAGAGTTCTGCGCTAGGCACTATCCGGAAGATGCCTTCAGGGATAATCTCTTGGTTAAAAACAGTTTCATTCAGATAGCGACCTAAACCATATACCTGATGCTTCCACAAATCAGCTAATGGGGCCAAGAAGCCGGACTGGTCGCCATAAAGCGTAGCATAGCCGACAGTCGATTCGCTTTTATTGGCGTTGCAAGTGAAGCCGCCGCCAAATGCTGCCGCTAGACTGGCCAATACCCGTGATGAGCGATCTCTGGCTTGCACATTCTCGAGCATGAAGGGAGATAAGGCTAATGCCAGCTTGTCACCGTTTTTGTTTGTCACAGCAATGTCAGATACTTGGCTGGTGGTAAGATCAACTGATTGCTGGATGGGAACCGTTCCATACCACGATCCTAGTCGAGTGGCTAAGTCTTGGGCCAAGGACTTGGTTGTTTGGGAATTATAGCGGCTCGGCAGATTGACTAGCAGTAATTTATCGGGTGGCAATATCGTGGAAAACAATGCTGCACTAACCGCTGAATCGATTCCACCTGATAATCCGATAACGACTTTTTCCATGCCAATGGCTTGTAAAAAGCCAGCAATACCAAAGCGTAAGGCTTTGTATATGCTATCAATTCCGCTATCATCGAGCATAGCGATCGGGCCATTGTTTTTATCATCCAGATTTACCACCGCAAGCTCGGCGGTAAATGCGGCTGATTGGGTAAAAATCTCGCCTTGAGAATTATATACGGTGCTGCAGCCATCAAAGCTATAGACTGTTTTACCGTTGTTTTGTAGGCCGACATTGTTTACATACAGTAGTGGAGCGGCGATTTGCTGGGCTTGATGGGAGAACACCCGGTGCCGCTTATTGTTTTTTCCTAAAGTGAATGGCGAACAGGAGATATTGATTAACAGATTCAACTGCCCTTTTTCAGCAATTAGCTGTACGGGATTGACTGAGTAGTCGTCAGACCAACCGTCCTCACATACTATGCAACCTAATATCAAGGTCTTATCGCTGATCTCTACTCGCACCGGCTGAAGCAGGTCTTTGATGGGAACGCCTAGTTCGATTGCCAATTTGCGAGTACAGTAAAAATGGCGTGTATCATCAAACTCGCGATAATTCGGCAATAGAGTTTTTATTCGGAATGGGTAGGGATAGTTATCTTCGCCCCAGAGTCTGCCTTGATAGGCAGTAAAGCAGGCATTATACTTGCGAACGCGGCCGTCATCGCCACGTTTAGTCCAATCAACTGCCACATTGCCGAATATAATACAAATGGTATCAGATGCGTTGATGATTTTATTGCCCCAGTATTCGCAATCACGCAGATACGCGTTTTGCTCCCAGGTGTCGCCAAGCATATAGCCGGGTATAGCCATTTCCGGAAAGATGATAATATCTACTTGTTGTGCTTTAGCTTGAGCGATCATGCAGAGCATTGTCTCGCAATTTAGGTCTGGACGGCCAGGTACGATTTCCATTTGTCCAAGGGCAATTTTCATCATACATTCTCCTCAGTGCATGCTTTCAATTCTCAACAAAAGGATTAGACTGACTCGCGTCGTACTATAAATGGTATAATTCTTGGTATTTCTCCGGTGTCCTGCTTATTCATGTTCATCTTGGGGGGGATCGCATGAGAATAAAATGCCTGGCGTATTTGTTGCTGCTATTACTGTGGCTGCCTGTTAACGTGCAGGCCTGTACCCTGTGGGCAGCGGCAGGGGACGCGGTCGAGGGCGGTGGAACGTTGCTGGTAAAGAATCGGGACTGGCCGCCTAATCACCAACAGCAACTTCGACTGGTTAATCCGAGTAAGGGGTATCGCTATTTCGGATTGTTTGCCACTGGCGCCGAGCCAGGTCTTAAAGCGGGAATTAATGAACAAGGGCTGACTGTAGTCAGCGCGACCGCCAGCAGTATTCCTTGGGTCGAGCGAAAGCAGATGATGAAAGGCAAAGCCGCTCTGCCGGAACTGCTGAAAAGCTGCGCCACAGTAGATGAAGCGTTGCTCAGAACCGACCTTTTTGTAAACGCCCATTTCCTGATGCTGGCAGATAAGAAGCAGGTAGCCTATGTGGAGATTGGCCCCGAAGGCAAGTATGCTACTCGCACAGAAACTCGCGGGAGACTTGCTCATACCAATCATTATGTCGAATCAGATATGCTGTGGGCGAACCGCAAAGTTGGCAGCAGCAGCCAGACCCGTTACGACCGAATTTCCTCGCTGCTTGATGAAGTTAAAGCTTTTTCGTTGGCAGATTTTATATCGTTTAGTCAAGATCAAGTCGCAGGACCGGATAATAGTATTTGGCGAACCGGTGGCAACCCAAAGGCAGCACGTACGCTTGCCACCTGGATAGTGTACTTGCCGGTAGAAGGCGATGCACTGGTCTATGTCCGGCTGGCTAACCCAGATGCAACTGAGTCTGTTAATCAGTATCGACTTACTGATATCTTTTCCGGCTTGACCGATATTTAAAATAATTAAGCCCCGGGCTATCCCGGGACTTAACTATTTTTCTACCTTGCTGCAGGGCCTGAGTTGGCGACTGCTGGCGGAATTCCGGAAAACTTCGCAAAGTTCTTGTGGAACATGGTGGCTAATTTCTCTGCGGCAGCTTGATACGCATTTGGATCAGACCAGGTAGTTTGCGGATTCAGGATCGCATCAGGTACACCTGGACATTTCGTTGGCATGGCCAACTTAAAGACCGGATGGGTAATATAGTCGACCGTATCCAAGTGGCCATCCATGGCTGCGGCTACCATGTGGCGGGTATGCTGGATGCTAACACGTTTGCCGACTCCATGTGCGCCGCCTTGCCAGCCTGTATTGATTAAAAATACGCGGGTGTTATGCTGGGCAATTTTCTCTTTTAACAAATCAGCGTATACCATGGGGTGGAGTGGTAGGAACGGGGAGCCAAAGCAAGCCGAAAAGGTTGCCTGTGGTTCAGTAATGCCACGCTCGGTACCCGCTAATTTGCTGGTATATCCAGAGAGGAAATAATACATTGCTTGTTCAGGGGTGAGCTTAGCGATTGGCGGCAAAACGCCAAAAGCATCGGCTGTTAAAAAGATAACTGTACTGGGGTGAGAACCGATGCCAGGATAGATACTATTAGGGATGAAGGACACTGGGTAAGCAGCACGGGTATTCTCGGTGAGTGCTTCACTTTCATAATCAACCTGGCGGGTTTGTTGATCAATAACGACATTTTCGAGAATGCTGCCAAACTTAATGGCGTCCCAAATTTGCGGCTCATTCTCGCGTTTGAGATTGATACATTTGGCATAACAGCCACCCTCGATATTGAATATGCCAGAATCATTCCAGCCATGTTCATCGTCGCCAATTAAGAACCGGTCGGGATCGGCAGACAGGGTCGTCTTGCCTGTGCCGGAAAGACCAAAGAAGAGTGATACCTCACCGTTAGTGCCTCGATTGGCCGAACAGTGCATCGATAAAGTGCGTTGTTTTGGCAACAGATAGTTCATAACCGAGAAAATCGATTTTTTCATTTCACCGGCATAGTGGGTACCACCGATGAGGACTAGTTTTTTTGCAAAATTAATAATAATAAATGCTTCTGAGCGGGTTCCGTCTGAGGCAGGATCTGCGGCGCAGCCTGGCGCGGCCAGGATGGTGAAGCCGGGTTCACGGTCAGCAGCCCAACCCGTGTCATAAGGCCGGATAAATAACTGTTGGACGAAAATGTTTTGCCAAGCGAATTCATTAATAACTCGTACAGGCATTGAATAATTAGAGTCTGCGCCAGCATAGCCATTAAAAATAAAAAGGTCTTTGTCTTGTAAGTAGCTAACTACTTTGTGATATAGCCGGTCAAATGTTTCGGGAGACATTTTCTGATTATTGTCCCACCAGATCTCTTGTGCGATGTCGGCTTGTTCAACTACATATTTGTCATTAGGAGAGCGGCCTGTGTACTTTCCGGTGGAGCAGCGAAGGGCTCCTGTTTCGGTCAGCATTCCCTCTTCGCGGATAATGGCTAGTTCAACTAATTTCGCTACCGGAGTATTAACGTACGTTTTACCGACATGGTTGGCCTGGAGGTCTTGCCAAACGCCAAATGCCATAATACCCCTCCTTTTCTTTGTCAGTTAAATTTTCACAGAATCCCCAATAAGAGGATCTGTCTGACAACATTTAACTATATTATAGTATGATCATTGCTATCCTACAAGTGATATTTGATAATTAAATTGATTAATAAGCAGGTACGTGGATACATAAATCGAATATAGTGTATATCCATTAAGTCAACAAAAGTTGATGGGAGCGGATAGTATGGAAGAAGTACAAGGGCGATCAGGATCGGAGAAAAGCTACCGGGCAATTGCCGAGTATTTGCGGCAGGCGATCGAGAACGATCATTATCGTTGTGGTGATCGGTTGCCGAGCGAAAAGGAACTTAGTGCCCTGTTCAATGTCAGTCGTTCTTCGGTCAGGGAAGCGTTGACCGCCTTAGAATATGTTGGTTTGATCGAGGTCCGCGGCGGCAGCGGCTATTATGTTGCAGGCAATAAAACAGTCGCTTTAGATGAGTTTATTAAACAGTGTCACGCTAAGGTGATTCTTTGCGCTGAAGCGGGGTGGGGCATTAAGACGCTAAAGTCATTGTTGCTGCGAGGCATGGATGGTGTAGCCCTGCCGTTTGAGGAGATGGACTCGAGCGGTTGGTCGCGTCAAATCCGAGCAGTTTGGCAAGCGGCGCATGATGCCGCTGTTTTAGCACCAATTCTTGCTGAAGTATCTATTGCTGATCCGGCGCTGGTGGAAAGAATGCAACTGATCGCAGCCGCTAAAATTGACGGCGTAGTGATTGCTGGCGTGCGATCGCTTGATGATGTGCTTGCAGTCAGACAGACTCTTGATACAGAGGGCAGCCAGATGCAAGTTTTCGCTTTATGCAACGATGCAGCACGCGAGAGCGTCGAAACCATCATTCGTGTATCTGACGGAGTAATACTAGATGCTGAGGCATGGGAACATGCGCAAACAACTTTGCCTGAGGTCATTAGTCGTTGCTGTCTTAGTGGCAAGCAAGTATATTTGGCGATAAGACTGGAAGAAACGGCTCAATATGGATCAAGCCCGGGTAGTGACGCAATTTCCCGGGCGGTATTGCTGGGGTGTGATGGGGTCTATGTTCGAACCGGCGGTGCTGCCCAGAAATATCCCGTCGACGCGCTAAACATGTTGCGAGACGCTGCCTCGACTGCGCAAGAGAAGTTAATCAGCCGCAGCGAACTGCGGGGTGGGCGGATGCTCGCCAGTCCGGTTGCTAATGCGCTTTGCGCTTCGGCAGCGCAAGCGGCTGCAGCGATGAAGGCGGTCGCATTTGTTGTGCCAACTGAGACAGGTCTGACGCCGCGTCTGCTCGCCAAGTATCATCAAGGGCCTCCGATACTGGCAGTAACACAAAATCCACAGGTCGCCCGCCGGCTTCGTCTTGTCTGGGGAGTTCAGCCACTACTGTCACGGCGCACGATGCGACAGGAAAGCGTAATGCAGCTTTCTGTTGACACTTGTTTGCAGGCAGGATATTTGCATGATGGTGACTCGGTTGTCGGCGTCATTGGCAATATGGATGTACAGGATTCCCGTCATTCGATTCAACTGATCACTGTTGGTGATGTTATCTTAAAAGGACAAGGTGTGGGCGAAGGAATTGTCAGCGGCCGCGTGACTCTGATTCGTTCAAGTCTTGATCTGACGAAAAACGTAACCAATAAAATCCTCGTTGTTTCAGGTACTGATGCAGAACATGTACCGCTGCTGCAAGAGGCAGCTGGGGTGATTGTGGAGGAAGGCGGATTTTCCTCGCATGCAGCGATTAGTTGTTTGTCATTAGGAAAACCGGCAATTATCGGGGCTTCAGAGGCAACACAATTGTTGCTGGAAGATGAACAGATAACTATGGATATTATGAGAGGCCTGATCTTTCGGGGCTGGGTCAATCTTGGTTAAGGAGAAAAAGTATATGCAGCAAAATACAGATATACGGATTGGCTATTTAGGTCCGGCTGGCACTTATAGTGAAGAAGCCGCGCTACTCTTTTCACAGCAGATAATCGGTGCAAGTGTTAGGCCGTTCTCTGATATTCATGCTGTGATTCGAGCGGTGGCAGAAGGTCAAGTAGAGCGCGGAGTCGTTCCCTTGGAAAATTCGCTAGAGGGCTCTGTTAATATTACGCTGGACACACTAGCTCACGATGTGGAGTTATTTATTGTTCGTGAAATCATTCTTCCCATCCGTCATTCATTATTTGCTAAGGATAGCTTAGCTACGGTTAAAACCATTGCCTCTCACTCACAAGCCTTAGCACAATGTCGCCGCTATCTGGCGCAGCATTATCCCAATGCTGCGATTAGGGCTGTCGAGAGTACAGCCGCTGCGGCGGAGATGGTGGCAAATGGACTCATCGATGCGGCGATCGCTAGCACTCGGGCCGGACAATTATTCGGCCTGCGTCTTCTAGAACAGGAGATTCAAGACACATATTGCAATCAGACCCGCTTTGTCGCTCTTAGCCGGCAACCGGAGACAGCTGGTGCGACGAAAATGTCACTCGTATGTCGTATCCGTGGCGATAAACCGGGAACACTGTATGATATGCTTTCTGAATTTGCTAAGCGCGGTGTTAATCTTACTCGTATTGAATCACGCCCGGCACGTACGGGTCTTGGCGAGTATATCTTTTTTATTGATCTTGATGGAACCATGAGTCAGCCGCCAGTAGCTGAGGCGCTGCGCATGGTAGCTGCCAACAGTCTCTGGCTAAAGAATCTCGGCATGTATGCCACTAATCAGCCGACACGGTGAGTTTGCTTCAATGCCTGGGTGCAGTTTGTCAAATTTTGTTTAAACGGCTGGTTATAGTTAGCAGGATTTTTGGTCAATATATGGAATGAACATGAATAAGAAAGTTGAGTTGGAGGGATCCTTGATGAACCATTGTCCAGTGATTATGGCGATTCTACAGGCAAAACGAACAGAGACCGCTGTAAAGGTTCAAGACGTCCTTACCAAGTATGGCTGCTACATCCGAGTGCGGCTCGGCCTGCACGATGCGGCCTTAGACTCCTGTTCCCCGCATGGACTCATCCTTCTGCAACTTTGCGGCGACGAGATCCCGCTCCAAGAGTTGCAAAAAGAACTGGAGGCAATTCCCGAAGTTAAAGTCAAACATATGACACTGGAGTTTTAGGAGCGGCGCGGGAAACCGCGCTGCCTTATTTCTTATAAAGAGTTAGGAGAGTGACGAGATGAGTTCAAAAGTATATTTTCTGCCTGTTGCTAACGGCCTTTCGGTTCAACAACAAGCTGATGCGATGAAAACAATCTATCAGGCTTCAGGTGCGGATCAAGTTTTCGACGCCCAGGATTTTGTTGCAATTAAACTGCATGTCGGGGAGAAAAAGAATACCACCCATATCAAACCGGAGCTAATTCGGGAACTGGTTGAAAAAGTGAAAGCCAAGGGTGGACTGGCGTTTCTGACTGAGACTTCAACCTTATACAAGGGAGAACGAGAGAACGCAGTCAAGCATCTCTTGCATGCTCATAAACATGGTTTCGGCATTGATGGGGTAGGCGCTCCCTTTATCATGTCTGACGGACTGACTGGCACTAGCGAGCAAGAGGTGGTTATACACGGGGAATTACATGAGTCTGTTAAGGTTGCACGTGAAGTTGTTGGTGCCGATTCGCTATTTGTCGTATCCCATCCGACCGGCCACCCGGCGGCTGGTTTGGGAGCATGTTTGAAGAATCTTGGCATGGGATTAGCCAGCCGCATGGGGAAAATGCGCCAACATTCCGCTATGTCACCCGAAATCATTGAAAAAACATGCAAATACTGCCAGAAATGCATTCAATGGTGTCCGGAAAGCGCGATCATCGAAAAGAACGGCAAAGCATACATCGAAACCGAAAAGTGCATAGGCTGTGGGGAGTGCTTGGCGGTTTGCCGCTTTGATGCTGTTAGCTATGATTGGGGTGCTGAATCGGGCTATATGCAAAAAAGTATGGCTGAACATGCCTATGGAACGATTAAAAATAAACTGGGGAAAAGCTTTTTCTTTAATGTACTGATTGATATGACGAAAGACTGCGATTGCTTTAGCGTCAACCAAAAAAAGTTCATACCTGATATAGGCATACTAGCATCGGCTGATCCGGTGGCGATTGATAGGGCTACACTTGATTTAACTGCCCAGGTTAATGGAAAGACGTTAGCTGAGATGGCCTATAAACATCACGATGCCACTATTCAAATTAATCATGCCGCTAAAATTGGCATGGGAAGTTTGCAGTATGAGCTTATCACAGTCGGTTGAGTAGGTAGATGATGAAAAAGACAAATGCCGCTCGGTTTCTCGACGGACTGGGGATTAAGTATGAGCTTAAAGAATATGAGGTTGACGAGGCCGATTTAGGTGCAGAATCTGTGGCTGATAAGGTCGGCCTGCCTCCAGGACAAGTTTTTAAAACGTTGGTTGTTCGCGGTGATAAGACGGGTGTACTATTCGCCTGCGTTCCAGGCGAAAGTGAGTTAGACCTAAAGAAGCTAGCTGCCGTGAGCGGGAACAAAAAAGCTGAGTTGGTGCCGCTCAAGGAGGTTCAGCCCTTAACTGGTTATATCCGGGGCGGAGTTTCACCGCTGGGCGCCAAAAAGCATTATCCCGTATTCCTGGATGAAAGTGCGAACCGCTGGCCGGTCATTTCTATCAGCGCTGGTGTTAGGGGCTGTCAACTACTTCTGGCAGCACAACAACTGGCTGCCGCGACCCGTGCGAGCCTACACGATCTCGTCCGCTAGACAGTAGCTGTAGCAATTTAGTTTTATGGGAGGAGGCGGCAGTTGAACTTGAAACGTATTACCATTGATGAGAGCATAGCGAAAAAGGTTCCTGGTTGCCGCTTAGGCTGTATTTTATTTGAACAGGTCACAGTCAGAGGCGCGACTCCAGCTTTGACGCAAGAATTTATCAAGTTGCAGCAGGAAGCTTCTGACGCATACCAATTGGATATACTACCTAAATTGCCACGCATACTAGCTGTCCGCAGTATGTACAAGAAGATGGCGTTTGATCCATCGCGTTATCGTCCGGCCTCAGAGGCGCTTGTCCGTAGAGTGCTGCAAAACAAAGGTGTATACTATGTCAATAGTGCGGTAGATGTTAACAATTACTGCTCGATAAAGTTTCTGCTGCCATTTGGTCTGTATGATGCTGCTGAGATTCAAGGGGATATCTGCTATCAAATGGCAAGCGGTGGGAGCTATATCGGTGTCAGCGGTAACACGATAACAGCGGAAGGAAAACCATTTCTAACCGACAATCTAGGCGTTTTCGGTAATCCTACAGCAGATAATTTGCGAACAGCGGTTAATTTGAGTTCGACTAATTTGCTCTCCGTAATCTACGTTGATGAAGAAGTATCAGACTCTGCTTTAAATGATATGATGGACTTTACAGCCGATATGATGGTTCGTTATAATAGTGGACAAGTCGTCTCGCAAAACATAGTGCGAGCCTAATGATTTAAAAGGCGTGTTTCAAAAAACACGCAACCATAAAAGAAAGGAGGCTGTTAGAAAATGTCCAGAGGCTAGGCACCAGAGACGGCGGGCCCGGAGGCGTACAGTTACGGTACGTTGAGGAGACCGACGGCTCTGGTAACGACGCATATGGGCGTTTTGTAACAGCCTCTAAAAGGGTGGGGGAAGCATGTATCATAGCACGCGAGGCTGGTCGCAAGAGACAACAGCCGCTCAAGCAATTATTGCGGGAATTGCTCCTGACGGAGGATTGTATGTACCCGCCCACATGCCAAAAATTGATGAGTTGTTTATTCAGAGTTTGGCAAAGCTTGATTACCCGGAACGCGCAAAAGCAATTATGGCACTGTTTCTACCGGATTTTACCGAACTTGAGCTGGATGCGTGCGTGTCAAACGCATACGGGGCTGCTAAGTTTTCTACAACTGCCATAGCGCCGGTTAAGCTAATTGAAGAGGGGCCGGCTTTGCTTGAATTATGGCACGGACCTACGGCCGCCTTTAAAGATATGGCGTTACAACTGTTGCCACAGCTTTTATCTGTTGCGTTGGCAAAAACTGATCACGATGACAAGATAGCTATTTTAGTTGCGACATCCGGCGACACAGGCAAAGCGGCACTGGAAGGCTTCCGCGATGTTAAGAGAACAGAAATCATCGTTTTTTATCCTCTCGATGGGGTTAGTCAGGTGCAACGGCTGCAAATGGTGACACAGGAGGGTGAAAATGTTTCTGTCGTTGCGGTGCAAGGCAATTTTGACGACGCACAAACCGGTGTAAAAACTATTTTCGCTGATTCGGTACTCAGCGCAAACTTGGCCGATCAGGGTATTCGGCTATCTTCGGCCAACTCGATTAATTGGGGTCGCCTATTGCCGCAAATCGTTTATTACTTTAGTGCATATGCCGATATGGTCCAGTCAGGACGAGTTGCTATTGGCAAGCCGGTGAACTTTGCAGTACCGACAGGCAACTTTGGCAATATACTGGCAGGCTATTATGCAAAACAAATGGGCCTGCCGATTGGTAGGCTGATTTGCGCTTCCAATCAGAACAATGTATTGACAGAGTTTATCACCAGCGGCGTCTATGACCGGAATCGGCCTTTCCATAAAACACTGTCTCCATCCATGGATATACTGGTTTCAAGTAATTTGGAAAGACTATTGTATCATCTGTCTGGAGGAAACACTGTCAAAGTAAGTGGTTGGCAGTCTGAACTCAATGCTACTGGACGCTATCAGGTTGATAATGCTGTCCGGCAGGCAGTTTCCAGCCTTTTCTGGGCTGATTGGTCAGATGATGTCACTACCAAGAATACGATCAAGACTGTCTATGAGCAGTGGCAATATCTGCTTGATCCGCATACGGCGGTTGCCTGGCATGCATTTGAACGTTATAGTCAAGTGACAGGAGATACGAATCCGTGTGTGATCGTGTCTACTGCCAGCCCGTTCAAGTTTTGCGACAGTGTGCTTGAAGCATTAGAAGGCAAGCCCCAGTCAGATGCAAATCAAGGGCTTGAATTATTAGACCGGCTATCTAGTCTGACCGGCTTGCCGATCCCGGCGGCGTTGGCTGCTTTGGCCAATAAGCCCATACGGCATTACCAAACATGTCAGAAGGGCGAGATGGGAAGTCTGGTCGAAAGAACACTAATTGGCTAGTGGTTGCTCTCGAGAGCAGACAAGCTGTTTGGCGCGTTGGCTTCGTCATAAGAATAGCCACGTTTATTTGAACGTCTAGTGGCGGCCTCTTTGGTCGTCACTTTTTTATTGTCTAGTGCGGGCAATTTCTGCTGTAAGGTCAACACTTCTGAAAATAAGTCGCCATACTTATCAACTCGGTCTAATACTTGCTGACTAGTAAAGTCGATTAATAAAGGATTACGTGTTTTTAAGACTTTTTCCACTTCCCCCCACATTACCGGAGCGGAGGCGGTAGGCCTCGCTTTTGCTCGGAGCGAATAGACGGAGACGGTTGTTTTATGTTCGTCATTTTGGCTCCAGTCGATGAATACCTTACCCACCCGCAGCTCTTTTCGCATTTTGGCTACAATCAAGTCAGGACGGCTAGCTTCCAAGGCTTTTGCCAACTGTTGGGCAAAGCTTTTTGTTTGCTCATAGTCGCAGGCAGTATTTAACGGCGCGTAAACCTGCAATCCTTTGGAGCCTGATGTTTTGGGAAACGAATCTAAGCCATAAGCTGCTAATACTGAACGTAGCAACAAGCCAACTTCGGCGCACTCGATCATTGAAGCTGGCTCACCAGGATCAAGATCAAACACTAACACCGCTGGGCGGGAAATATTCGTGATGCGGGATAATGATGGATGCAGTTCCAACACAGCCATATTGGCTGACCATATGAGTGAGGGCAGACTGTCTATGACACAGAAGTTGATGTGCTTGCCTCGACCGTCGCTCCAGACCGGCATCGTCGTAAACCACTGCGGACGATTGGCCGGACATTCTTTCTGATAAAAGAATTTTCCCTCAGCCCCATGCGGATAGCGCTTTAGGCTCATCGGTCGATCCGCAATATGGGGTAACAGAACCGGCGCTATCCGGATATAGTAGTCAAGAACCTGGCCTTTGGTAAAACCATCAGCGTAAAACACTTTATCCAGATTGGTTAGCTTCAAGTCGACGCCTTGAACGGTTATTATACTATTAGCGGGCACGTTCTTTCTTCCTTCCGCTTTTCGCTTTTTCCGGTTTCTTTACTGCCGCCAGACTCGCTTCAAGGGCGGCCATCAGGTCAATGACTTTGCCTGCCGGGGCAGCAGCAGGCTGAGTGGTGATTACTTGCCCTTCAGCTTTCTTTTCTAACAAGGCCAGGACTTGCTTACGATAGTCGTCATGGTATTTTGCCGGTTGGAAGTCAGCCGTCAGTGATTCGATCAACTGCACTGCCATGGTCATTTCCCGCTCACTTGGCTGCGCATCAGTTGTCGGTAGTTCGTCCAATTCCTCAGAACTGATAATTTCATCAGCATATAGCATGGTGGACAGTGTGAGCGCCCGCATATCGCCAGATGGCCGGATCGCACACAGGTATTGCTTGTTGCGCAGAATAAATCGGGCAACTGCGACCTTGTTTGTCTTCTTTAGTGCAGACAGCAGCAAAGAATACGCTTTCGCCGCTCCTTTGTCAGGAGTGAGATAATATGGCTGCTCAAAATACAGTGGATCAATTTGGTCTAAGACAACAAAATCATCGATTTCAATCGCCCGGTTTGTTTTGGGCATAGCTGACTCTAATTCGCTGGCTGTGACGGTCACGTACTGATCGGGAGATACTTCATAGCCTTTGACAATTTCTTCAGACGTGACTTCGTTGCCATCAGCTTCGCAGATCTTCTTTAGCCGGATGCGGCAACCGTCTGAAGCGCGTAATTGATGAAAGTGAATGGTTTTTCGCTTGACTGCGTTAAACAGCTTAACTGGGATATTAATTAAACCGAAGCTGATCGATCCGCTCCACATTGGACGCGGCATAATATCGCCTCCTTATTACTCATTTATCATTGCTCGCGGATAACATAGCTGGCGTCTTTATCTGTACGGAGGCCAAGAAATGAGGGATGGCGAAGCGTGTGGGCAGGCGTCCATTCGGCGAAGGAAATCTCTGCGACCACTAGCGGCTGGACAAAGCTGGCCCCCGCTTTTTTAGGGTCGCTGGCAAACGGATGCTTAGGGATGGATAGGGGCTGCAACAATTCTTGGAGCTGTTTAAGTGTCTTGGTTGTAAACCCAGTACCGCAAGACCCGGCGTATAGTAGCTTTTGCGGTGTTGCGCGGGCACTTGCGGCCTCTGGTATCACATCGTAGTAGCCAAGCAGCAAAGCACCAATTGTACCAGTGCGGTTTCCTTCACCCGGAGTCCACCCGCAAATAATGAATTCTTGACGATGAAAATTCTTGACTTTTAGCCAATCGTCGCTTCGCTTGCCTGGGAGATATAGGCTATTCAACCGCTTAAGTATGATTCCCTCGAGCCTAAGCTTACGGCTGGCTTCTAAAAAATCGGCTGCACGTTCGGTGTGATAGGAGGGGGTTGACCATGCTCGGCCTGCCAATTCTAATTTATCTAATTCGAAACGGCGGCTCTGATAAGAATGGTTGATAAGACTCTGATCATTGAGCTGTAGCAAGTCAAAAATGATATAAGTGACCGGTATGACGTCTGCTGTTTTTTTTATGAGCGCTGATTTCTCCAGGTTCATGCGATGCTGCAGCAAAGCGAACGAGGGTTGTCCCGCTTCGTCGAAAGCCGTCAGTTCTCCATCTAAGATAACTGATTGCTTCTTTAGTTTCTGGCCGAGAGCATGGATCTCGGGATAGCGAAAGGTAATATCAAAGCCGTTTCGGCTAACTATCTGAATGTTGCCATTCGTGATGTAACTAAGAGCCCGGATTCCATCCCACTTCACTTCAAAAGCATACTCATCTATTTTTTTTGGCAGCTTTGAACTCGACTTCGCCAGCATCGGTGTGTAACGCGGTAGTAATTCGACCGTCATGTTCGCCTCCGCAAATATCTTCGCTATTAGTATTAAACTTGCAGGCGGTAAATATTATAAGTAGGCATATATGATCGCTGTTGTGCATATGTATGGAGATAGTTGCATTATTAGGGAGGCGGAAAATTGACTACGAAAGAACGAATATTACTGGCCATTTATCGCGAATACAGAAAGGGAAACTCAGATATGCGCCGTTCTGTGCGGCATGATGGCCTGCAGCTAGATCCTGGATCATTTAATCAGGATATTCAGTCCCTTCAGTCCGAAGGACTGATTCGCGGTGCCGTGCTTGTTAGAGACCGCAGTAAAAACTATCCAGACCAAGTGATTTTAAACCAGGTCGCAGTAACCCATTATGGGCTTCACTACCTGAGGAGGAATTTGCTAGCCAAAACAGGAGAGTGAACTTGTAAAACGGACATAAAAATAACCGGCATTTGCCGGTTATTTTTATGATTATCTGTACTTGGGGACACCCTGGTTTCACGAGGCTATGTCGGTGTTGTTCTCGTCAAGATTCTTCTAGTAGTATCGCCAATTCATCTAACAGTTTGGAAAACTTGGCAAGAGTCACTTCGATTGCTTGAGGTGATGACATATCGACACCTGCATTTTTTAATAGGTTGATCGAATAGTCCGAGCCGCCGCTCTTCAAAAATGCAATATAACGCTGTTGTGCCGGTTGACCTTCTTTAAGTATCTGGTCAGCTAAAGCATTAGCTGCCGAGAAGCCGGTCGCATATTGATAGACATAGAAGCTAGAATAAAAGTGGGGGATTCTTGCCCATTCGACGTTGATTTCACTGTCTACCACGATATCGTTTCCGTAATACTTAACATTTAGTTCATGCCACATTTGATCCAGCAGATCGGCAGTAATTGTTTCACCGCTTTCTACCTTCTCGTGTAATAACTTTTCAAACTCGGCAAACATAGTTTGCCGATATACAGTGGCTCGAACTTGTTCTAAATATTGATTAATCAGGTAAAGACGGACTTTTTTGTCCTGGGTTGTTTTTAGCATATAGTCCATCAACAGAGTTTCGTTGGTCGTAGAGGCTACTTCAGCTGAAAAAATCGTATAGGAAGAGTTGATATAGGGTTGATGCTTATGGCTGTAGAAGCTATGGATGGCATGACCAAGCTCGTGCGCCAGAGTGGAGACGTCGTCATAACGGTTATTGTAGTTCAGCAGAATAAATGGATGAACGCCAAAGACGCCCCAGGAGTAAGCACCGGTTTGCTTGCCTTGGTTTTCGTACACATCAATCCAAGAGTTTGATAAGCCTTGCTCCAAAGCGGTCAGATAGTCATCACCAAGCGGCTTCAGCGCCTTGCGCACTAAATCGCGGCCTTCTTCATAGCTGTATGTAAGCTGGATATCAGGCACGATTGGGGTATAGAGATCATACATATGTATTTCGTCGAGTTTGAGGGCCTTTTTCTTTAATGCGACATAGCGATGCAGTGGCTGAAGATGATTTTCAACAGTAGAGATTACATTATTATAAACTGTAAGCGGGACATTATTTGTTTCGAGTGCTGCATCGATGGCAGATTCGTACTTGCGACTGTTGGCGAAGAAGATATTTTTCTTCACATTGCCTGCCAGAGTTGACGCAAAGGTGTTGCGGTATTGGTTATAGGCGCCAAACAATCCAGCGAAAGCCTGTTGACGCAGCTTGCGGTCAGGCGACATGATAAACAGACGGTAGCGTGCCTCACTGAGCTGCAACGATTTGCCTGCCGAATCTGCGATCTCAGGGAAGCGTAGATCGGCATGTGCCAACATATTAAATGTATTCTCAGAGGCGTCGGCAACTTCGTTCATACGTGCGAGGAGCTCTTCTTCGCGGGGAGATAAGACATGTTTCTTTTGACGCTGTAGGTTCTCAAAAAAGAAGCTGTACTCAGCTAGTCCGGCTTCACTTTTTCTGAATTCGGCGAGCTTCGCGTCGGGAATTGCCAAAATCTCAGGCTCAACAAACGCAGTCGATTCGCCGGCTTCGCTGAGCAGTGATTCAGCTTTGCCAGTCATGGCTTGATACTTAGTGTCGGCGTTATTCTCATCTCGGTGCATTCGCGCATAGGCGAAAATTTTCTCGCTGGCGACATTAATGCGGTCACGGGTTTTTAAGCAAGATAGCAGGATTTCTGACGACTGGCCCAATTTGTTTTTGTATTGGTTCATTTCTGGCAATGATGCTTTAAGTGAAACAAAATCGTTCTGCCACTCATCGTCGCTGGCATACATGTCTCGCAGATTCCATTTGTATTCATCACGAATTTCACTTCTTGGCGGAACTTTGTTGTGCTCTTGCCCGGCTGCTTCCGCAGGTGTGGCAAATATCAAGGTTCCCAATACAGCAGAAAGTAATTTTGGCATAATCGACATGTGCACTCTCCTTTTCCTCAGTAAGAACTGCTATTACTACAATTAGCTGGAAAAGCAGAACTTCCTTTTTTATCATGATAAAAAAGCTAGGCATTTATACAAGTAGAAGGGGACGCTGCAGCCGCGTCCCTAGCTGGCATTGATAAAATAGACATCTAGACTCGATAGTATCCTACAATTCCCTCGAAAATCCCGTTAGCTGCCCGGCTGCGCCCATCTTCGCTCGCCAAGAGCAATTCCTCATCAGGATTGGAAATAAAAGCTACTTCAACTAATATTGACGGCATCGGGGCATAGCGAATCACAAAGAAACTGGCAAACCTGGCCCCGCGATCGTTTACACCTAAACTTTCGATCAGTCGTTTTTGCACGATGGTAGCAAGCCTGCTCGCATCTGCATTGCCGTGATGGTATGTTGTGGCTCCGTTTGCCGTTGAGCTAATAAAACCATCATTGTGAATGCTAATCAACAAGTCAGCTTTTGTCTGTTTGGCAGCCCATATGCGCGCCTCTACCTCTTCTTGCGCTGTTGCACTGTCATGGGCGACCGACTGGTCAGTTTCTCTGGTCATATAAACTTTGGCGCCGTTTCGTTCTAATCGTTCGCGCAACAAGAGGGCGATTGCCAGCGTGTTATCTTTCTCATATGTGCCAGCTGGACCGATTGCGCCAGGATCTCTGCCGCCGTGTCCAGGGTCTATACAGATGCTTTTTCCCAACAATCGCGTACTGTCCATTTCAACGTTTGGTAAAGCTTGCCGATCAGGATATGCGATTGGTTGATGAGAATCCGTATTTAGGTAAATGACGCTAGTGGCTGCGTTATAATGAATGCGCCAGTTTTGAGCAAGGGCGATTGTTTTTAGGGTAAGTAGCAAGTCTTTGCTTACCGGGATTTTGATGGGAAGTTGCTGCCCGTCCAGTAAAATTCGCATCCTCAACACCTTCCTGCAGTTACTCTCCCTCTATATTATGCAATGTGAGCGATAAAAGCTCCGAAAGGATATTCCGGCAGTTAGCGGGAATACTTGTTTGAATGGATTCAAGGAAGGTGTCATCATGAGAGTTCTGTTAACTACACTTAATGCAAAATATGTTCATACATCATTAGCGTTACGCAATCTCCAGGCATATTGCCATAAAGATGGAATTGACACAAGTATTAAAGAATATACAATCAACCAAGGATTGTCGCAAATTCTAAGCGATATTTACCGGCAAGATCCAGAAGTGATCGGCATTGCTTGCTACATCTGGAATATTAACATGGTAATTGACCTTTGTTCGCTAATCAAGAAAGTCATGCCTGAGACTGTTGTGATCCTTGGCGGGCCTGAGGTTTCCTATGATCCGGCGGAGGTATTGCAGAATAATCCCTTTATCGACTATGTAGTCATGGGAGAAGGGGAAGAATCTCTCAGTGAACTGTTACGAGCGCTAATGCGTTCAGAGGGTAAAGGAATAGCAGCTGTTTCGGGTACCGCTTGTTATGATCAGGGTCAGATTACTGTTCACGGCCAAAGTAGGACAATTGCTGTATTAGATGATCTTCCGTTTGCTTATCAGGTCGATGAACTCAAGGAAATCAAAGACCGGATCATTTATTATGAAACTTCCCGCGGCTGCCCGTTTTCTTGCCAATACTGTCTTTCAAGCGCGACGGTTGGCGTTCGCTTTTACTCATTGCAACGCATTTTTGCCGACCTGCAAACCTTTATTGACCAAGATGTTAGACAGGTAAAATTCGTCGACCGAACCTTCAACACCCGCAAGGAACACTATTTGCCAATTATTCGTTTCCTGTCTCAACAAAATTGCCGGACCAATTTTCATTTTGAAATTGCGGCTGATCTATTGGATGAAGAAGCGATTGCACTGCTGAGCGCTGCTCCGTCGGGACGATTTCAATTAGAAATCGGTGTGCAATCAACCCATGAACCTACTTTAGAAGCAATCTGCCGGCATAATGATTGGGACAAGATTCAAAAAAATGTGTCCGCATTACGTCAAAATGACAACATGCATCTGCATTTAGATCTGATTGTCGGGCTGCCCTATGAGACGCTGGAATTTTTTTCGCGCTCTTTTAATGACGTATACTCATTGCAGCCCCATATGCTGCAAATCGGATTTCTGAAGATGCTTAAGGGGTCTGGTGTGCGACATTCGGATCAATTGCATGACTATGTATATACAGACTCAGCTCCCTACGAGGTGTTGGCCAACCGGTATTTAAGTTATGGTGAAGTTAGAGAATTGCAATTCCTAGAGGAAGTCTTCAATTTAACCTATAACAGCAGCCGGTTTCATACCGCATTGAATTGGCTGATTAAGATCGCATTCGGGGGCAATGCGTTTTCTTTGTACCACGCGTTAAGCAGCTGCTGGGAACAGAAAGAAATGAATTTGCTGTCCCATAGTCCTAAAGCAATGTATGAATTTTTGATCCAATTTTGTCGTGAATTGTTTCCGACGCATTTAAACACTTTTTTTGAACTGCTTAAATTTGACGCGTTAACCTCTGATGGCGGTACGATTAGGCCAGAAGTTTTGCCGTGGAATTATCCGGCGATGGAGCAAGATCTTGGTGCTTTCTGGCGGAATGAGGCCTGGGTCGGAAACTATTTGCCCAATTATCGCTTTACCTCATGGCGGGAGGTAAAGCGTAGCTACCAAGTGGAGTTGTTCACAATCAATATTCCTGAGTATTTGCGAACTGGTCAAATCGAACAACAGAATACCACGTTACTCTTCAATTATCACCGCGACGGGTTATGGACGCTATTGCCTAACCTAGTACCGTATCAACCCTAATCCTGTGTATTTTGGCGGTAGATTGTCCGCAAAGCTGCGTTGTCGTCAATCGGCATACTGTGCCGATATGGCTTATTCCTCCGCCTTGCCTTGCAAACAATCTCCTCGCCATTATACTTACAGTTTTAGAGTTGACACGGTACTCGTAAGAAAGGGGACCTAGAGTGCGTTACAACGTATATTCCAATTATCTTGTTCAGAAATATGGCGAAAAAGTATATAAGCTGCCAGTTAGTCTACCTGTGTCTTGCCCTAACCGGGATGGTCTGCTAGGAACAGGGGGCTGCGCCTTTTGCGGTGAGATTGGGGCCGGCTACGAGAACTTACCGGCGTCGATGACGGTGGAACAACAAATCACAGCAAACAAAGAGCATATTAGTCCCAAATATAAAGCGAAGAAATTCATTCCGTACTTTCAAAACTACAGTAACACCTATTTGCCTGCAGATCAACTTGCACGCTATGTAAGAGAGGCCTGTCAGCCTGATGTGGTTGGCATTGCCATCGCTACCAGACCAGACTGTGTTGGCGAGGCTCATCTTGATGTTCTGGCAGAACTACAGGAAGAGCTAAAGGTTGACATCACTGTGGAACTGGGGCTTCAGACTGTTAATTATCATTCTCTGCTGAAGGTTAATCGTGGGCATACACTTGCGGAGTGGCTGGATGCAACGCTACGGATAAAACGCCGTGGCATTGGAGTATGTACCCATTTGATTTTGAATCTTCCGTGGGATACTGCCGATGATGTTATCGAGAACGCCAAAGTGATGTCAGCGCTTCGTGTCGACCAAGTGAAACTGCATGCGCTTTATATTGTGAAGGGAACCCTCATGGCAGACTGGTATCAAGAAAACAGGATTTCACTAATCAGCAAAGAGGAATACATAGATAGAGTGGTCGTTTTTCTTGAGCACCTTCATCCGGATATTGTTATTCAACGCTTGATTGGACGAGCGCCTGAAACTAACACACTATTCACCAATTGGCAAACAGGCTGGTGGAAAATAAAAGAGGCAATCGAACACTCCCTTGCTGCTCAGGATACCTGGCAGGGAAAGAAATGTGACTACCTCAATGGAAGTGCTGTCTGTAATCATCTATAGTAGGAGCGTTTACAGCGACAAGGGAAAATTTTAATAAGAATCATTCCGGCTAGAAAGCCGCCAATATGAGCCCACCAAGCGATGTTTGAACCGGCGGCCGCGAAAGCGCCGCTTTGCAACTGTAAAAAGAACCAGAGCCCTAAGAACAGCATCGCCGGTACCTCGAAGATTTGCAAGAAGATAAAGATGGGGACCAAGGTTTTGATTTTCGCTGTCGGATATAGAATCAGATAGGCGCCTAAGATTCCTGACACCGCCCCGCTGGCACCAATAACTGGTACCGTGGAGAAGGGATCTAACAAAATATGACTCAGGTTGGCGATGAAGCCGGTGAGTAGAAAGAAAGCCAAGAACTGGATTCGGCCTAGCCAGTCTTCTACGTTATCACCGAACAACCATAAGTACCACATGTTACCAATGATATGCATCCAGCCGCCGTGAAGAAAAAGGTTACTGAATATAGACGTATAGTCACTAAGAACAGTTGATCCTCCATTTAATGCTTCAATAAATGCAATAGGAGTCAACCCATATTGACGGATCATTGACATGAGCGCGCGATCACTCAAGCTAATTTCCCGATAAAATACATAAAAGTTAGCCATTATCAGGCTGAGCGTCATTAGCGGCAGTGAATGTGAACGCAGATTGTCACGTAAAGGAATCATTGTAGTCCCCCTTGTCGGCTAGTGCCGGCTTTTTCTTTTGTTCTTATTATACTACTATGGTATCATATTTTATTTCAGTTTGCGCGCTCCTGCAAGTCAGAGAGCAAATTTATAATAGACTTTCTTTTCTGTGTATTTTTTTTGCTATTTACAAAGGCAACGGCGCCTGCTATTATTAACTTCGTTGTCCTGAATGAGTGAATACGTGGAGGTATAAAAAACCGTGCAAAAACTACAACTCCTGGAAAAAATCCAAAAGCTGTCTGCTATCATTCATTGCAAAGACTTAAACAGCTATAACTTGACAGCCGCTAGCATTGCCGAAATGCGCAATGCCCTGGACGCTATGACTGAAGAATATATCGCTGCTTACTGCTAAATGGCAGTTTTCTGTTTGGCGGGTAAGGACGAAAGACCACCCCGCCAGACATTTATATTAAGCGGCTTTTGTTCAATGCTGTCTTGACAAGGCTTCATTCGATATGGTAAGATAAATCCTGTCGAATGAAAAGAAAATTCTGTTAGTAATCAGAGCGCAGTCCAGGTAGTGGTTAGTTTTCTACTCAAAGGGTCTGCTTGCTCTTGAGAAGCCTCAGAGCTTTTTTTATTGTCAGACCTAATTTCCAGAAAGAAACATATTGACACAGCCTAAACACTGTGGTAAGATGTTCAAGCGTCACCGGTGACGGTGGCGAAAGAGAGTGGCGAGAAGCAAGCAGTCCTAGGCGCCGAAATCGGTAGCACCGGAGGCGTAGCGGAAGCTACGTTGAGGATGCGGACGATGTAGGGCTGAAGTAACGGAATGCGCCGCTTATCGACGCTCGAAGCTCCTTGAAAACTGAAC